>DAIDJT010000253.1 GCA_027451265.1 Bacteroidales bacterium
CAAGGAGAACTTCGTTGCTGAAACAGGTGATTTTGCAGGAACGGAAACAAACTCCGACAGGCAGTTATGGAGCGTGGCTGCAATGCTTGCAATGTACCATCGTATTATTGCAGGCATCAGTTTCGCGGAAGACCGTATGGAGTTCAACCCGGTCATACCGGAAAGCTTCAGCGATACCTACATCCTCACCGGCTTTAAATACCGGTCCGGAACTTATGACATAACCGTAAAGGGATGGGGTGACGGTATCGCATCATTCAAACTTGACGGGGAGGCATCACCGGATCATTTCATTTCGTCCGGAATGTCCGGCAAACACACCGTGGAAATAGCGATGAACGGCAAGTCGCGGCCTGACAGTTATAAGACCGTCAGCAATTACACTGCCCCTGAAACGCCTGACATGTCGGAATCAGGTGACTTGCTGACATGGAACACCATTAACGCTGCTGCAGAATACATGGTCTTCCGGAACGGGGAGATGATTGCACCGGCTAAAGAAACGGCATATAAGCCCGGAACCCGCTATGAAGCCGGTGAGTACCAGGTTATGGCTGTTGACAGCAACGGGGTTGGTTCCTTCCTCAGCAACCCTGTCACTGTGAACGGGGAAGGCGGATCAATAACTGCTGAAGCCGAGAACTTCAGCCTCCGGAGTGAAAACCGGTACCCGGGATTCACCGGTAACGGATATGTGAGATTCACTCTTGCAGAAAACCGTGATCTGGAATTAAAGGTCAGAGCCCCGGCAGGAAAGTATGCATTACAATTGCGTTATGCCAATGGAGCCGGGCCGGTAAACACTGACAATAATTGTGCAATCAGGTCACTCTATGTCAATGGCGCATATACCGCAGCACTCGTATTTCCGCAACGCGGGAAGGATGAGTGGTCTGACTGGGGATTCACTTTCCCGGAATGGATTGATCTTAAGGAAGGAGAAAATGTTTTGACTATCAGATACGAAGGTTTCAACAGGAACATGGACGGGGAAATCAATGAATTCCTCCTCGACCGGATAACGCTGGAAAGGTTCAACTGACAGTCAGCCTCCAGGAGCCCGCCGGAAGAGTTCGCAACGAAAAAGCCCGGGTCGTCAGAAACAGGCCGGAGCGGGGAAAATCCACTGAAAACCCTATTTTCTTGTGCACCCTATCCCCGGCAGGTCAGGGGAAAGAGTATAGAACGGTGCCTTGTAGCCGGGTCCGCCGGCAAAGGGTTCCTTTTCAGGTTCGCTGTGCGGATCGAGATCCACATGGCTGAAACAGCCCATCCCGGCCACCAAATGCACTGCGCAGCCCAGGGCAAGCTTCGACTCAAGCATGCATCCTATCATCAGCCTGATATTGGCGCTACGGGCGATTGCGGCGATGTCCATGGCCTCAATGATGCCCGATTTCATCAGCTTAATATTGATATAGTCGGCACATCCCGTCCGCACCACATTTATGGCATCTGCACTGGTGAAGACTGACTCATCAGCGGCGATGGGTATCGAAGTGTGGTCTTTCACAAACCTCATCCCGGCAAGGTCATACTTTGAGACTGGCTGCTCGAAAAGAATAGGCCTTATCCCATTCTTTGTCATTTCTTCGATGAAGTGAACCGCATCGCATGGTGAATAGCCCTGGTTTGCATCAATGGTGATACCACATTCCGGAGCTCCGTCCTTAATAGCCAGCAGACGGTCAATATCATCAGTCAGCTTTTTCCCCACCTTCGTCTTCAGCACCGTATACCCCTCCTTTGCCAGTTTTGCAGCATTCTTTTTAGCAATATCCGGTGGCACAATATCTATTGTGTAGTCAGTTTCAGCCTTGTTCCCGGCTCCGCCGAAAAACTGGTAAAGTGGTATCCCAAGCACCTTGGCATATGCATCTATTAACGCCATCTCAATGGCGCACCGGGCTGTCACCTGCGGCTGGAACACACCGCGAAGTGTTGCTGCTATCGCCCTGTATTCTGCGATATCCTTCCCCTTGATAAAGTCAACACAGCTGTTGAGAGTTGCAAGGGCTGTTGCCTGGTTTTCACCATTAATGGGTTCCAGTGGCGCAGCTTCACCATACCCTTCAATGCCGTTATCCAGCACCACTGTCACCAGGGCGTTTTCAATGCTGTACTTTGTGCCGATTGAGATCCTGAACGGCTCCCCGAGGTCAAGGTTCAGCGGCTCAATAACTACTTTCTTAATCTTAATCGCTTTCATATTTATCCTTCCATTGTTTAAGCAAACCAAGCAAAAGGCTGATCTGATCATCAGTATGAATTGCCGACACTGCTATCCTTACCAGGTGCATTGCCTGCCTGGAAGGATAATTCATGAAGGGTGCAATCACACAGTTTTCCTCGAGAAACACAGAGAGCCCCCTGGCCTTCTCAGGAGAATCAAAGATAAGAGGCACTATCGGGGTCCTGAAATGGGTTGTGGTGAAATCCATTGCAGTAACAGCCTCCCTTAAAGTCCATGCCTTGTCGAGCACATCCGTCCGCAATGACGGATTCTCCCTGAGAATGGCCATTGAAGCTATGCCGGCAGCTGCTATGGGCGGAGGCAGTGCAGTTGAAGCCTGGTATGTTGCCGAGTGTTCCCGTATTAAGCCCGTTAAAGCATGGCTGCCAGAGATAAATCCGCCGTAACCGCCCAACGCCTTGCTCATCGTTTCGGTCTGGTATATTTTCCCATCGGCTGGAAGGCCGAATTGCTCCGGAGTTCCCTTGCCGGTGGGCCCGAGGACACCCGTGGCATGGGCGTCATCAACAACCAGGATGGCATCGTGCTTCCTGACAACCTCGTATATCTGGTTCAGGGGTGCTATTTCGCCCGTCAGGGCAAAAATGCCGTCGGTGATCACCAGCGGACTTGATCCACGGTTATAATCAAGGAGATAGTCAAGATGTCCGGCATCACAGTGATCATAATACATCACTTTGACAACATCGGCCGGCATGGCTGCAATGATGCTTGCATGGGCCGACTGGTCGGCAAAGATTGTTGAATAGCTCCCCTTCAGTATTTCGAGCAGAATGCTGTTACCCTGGTACCCGGATGCAAAGACCACCGCATCTTCCTTTCCCTTGAAGGAGGCCAAAGCACCCTCCAGCTCAAGATGCAGGTCTGACGTGCCGGTAGTGTGCCGCGATGCAGCAAAGTTGACACCGTACTTCTCAACAGCACGGATAACGGCTTTCTTTATCTCCGGATGACCTGCCAGCCCCAGGTAATTGTTGCCCGCGAAATAGGAATACCTTATGCCGTTGTTGTAGATGTAATTACCGACTTCACCGTTCAATATAATCATGTTCCCTGCTTAACTGAAATTATTGACTGTATCAAAATTACTCTTTTAAACAGTCATCAGACATCCTACCACTTACAAAAAAAGGAAAAATGATTGCTGTATGCCGTAAAGCATACAGTGCCCCGCCGTGCCAGGGATACTCCCTTCATTTTACCTTCCGGTAATGTTCAGACACCTGCAGCAAAAAAAGGACCGGCATTTGGAACCGGTCCTGATATTAAGAATATTAAGTAGTACCCCCTGTTTCCCTTATCAGAATTTTACTTCAGGTTGAATTTCACCGGCACGGTCATTCTCACATCAACGGTCTTGCCATGCTGGGTGCCTGGTTTCCAGTCCGGCATCTCACCTATCACCCTTACTGCCTCGGCATCGAGCAGCGGGGAAGCGGACCGTTCAAC
>DAIDJT010000254.1 GCA_027451265.1 Bacteroidales bacterium
TTGAGCAAAAGGGAGGAAAAATCTCAATTGATAAGGAGGGACACAGGTTCACGGTAACCGGCAATATTGACCTGTTTCACATTGCCCTTGGAAATATTGTTGATAACGCAGTCAAGTACTCCGGTCAGCCGCCTGAGATACGGATAAGACTTGCCTCAACAGACAACAGGCTTTTGATTGAGATTGATGACAATGGTCCCGGAATAGCCAGGGAATTCAGGGATAAAGTCTTTGAGAAATATTTCCGTGTACCTGCAGGCTATACTCATAATGTCGACGGCTTCGGACTTGGACTTTACCAGGTAAGGGGTATTATTTCAGGAATGAAGGGCAATATCAAAATCTCAAACAGGAAGGAAGGCGGCCTTGCGGTGACAATTGACCTTCCACTGACGCCGGGAAATGAGTGACAACGGTAAAAATACAAGAATACTCCTGGTTGAGGATGATGTAAACCTGGGCTTTTTGCTGGTTGACTTCCTTGAGTCAAACGGATTCGAGGTGAAACTCTATCGCGATGGCCAGTCAGCTTTGCTGGGATTCAAAAGAGCCGGAGCCGACTTTTGCATAATTGATCTGATGCTTCCGGGAATGGATGGCTTTACTCTGACCGCCAGGATCAAGGAGCTTGCCAGCAGGATACCGGTGATAATACTTTCTGCAAGGTCAATGAAGGAAGATAAGATTGCCGGATTTCAGCTCGGGGTTGATGACTATATTACAAAACCATTCGATGAGGAAGAACTGCTGTACAGAATACGCGCAGTGCTCAACAGGTCAGCCCAGCCAGAGGCGGACGCACAGCAGGATTTTCCTGTTATAAGTATAGGCCAGTTCATTTTTGATTCACAGAACCTTAGTCTGACTCATGGGAGTATCTCGCAGAGAATGACCATAAAGGAGAGCAGGATACTTGGTAAACTTGCCTCTTCGGTTAACAACATTGTAACACGTGAAGAAATTATGATAGATATCTGGGGCGACGCTGATTATTATACCGGACGGAGTCTCGACGTGTTCATATCCAAACTGCGAAGTTATCTTAGGAGAGATCCCTCTGTCAGGATAGTGACAATACCCACCCTGGGTTATAAGCTGGAAGTTGAAAAAGCCTGATTGATTATTACTGGTACAATTAAAAAATAATTTTTCCTGAAATCATTTCGTAAATATACGAAATGATTATCTTTGATATGTCAGACAGGAAGGGGAAGCTTAGCCTGAATTTAAAGGCAGAAATGTGGAAACAGGTGAAATATTTCATGGCAAGGGCTTTATAAGTGCCGGTTTTCTGAACCTGGGTGCCCATGATGCATACAGGGAAGCGACGGAGGGAGAGGCAATCATTGTTGACGTCAGGGAGGAGAGGCTCACAGGTTACAAGAATTTTGATGTTCCCAGGCTGATCCATATGCCAAAGAGCAGAATTGAGCAGGATTATGTCAGTCTTCCGTGCAACATGCCTCTTATAGTTGCTGACTCGGTTGGCTTGAGAAGTCATGAGGTTATGGAGTTTCTGCTTGAAAGGGGATTCGCAAACGTTGCGAATCTTGCAGGGGGAATCGTAGAGTGGGAACAGGACGGCTTACCGCTTAAAACTGACATCACTGAACAACTGAGCGGATCATGTGTCTGCCAGTTAAGGCCGAGGAATAAAAAATGAACATACTCATCCTATGCACGGGTAACAGTTGCCGGAGCCAGATGGCTCACGGCTTCCTGCAATCATTTGATAAAAATCTTCATGTCAGATCCGGAGGGACGGAGCCTGCAGCCCGCATAAACCCGAAGGCCGTTGAAGTGATGGCAGACCTGGGGATAGACATCAGCCATCACACCCCTCACCATGTGGATGAATACCTGGATGAGGAGTGGGATTATGTTATAACTGTCTGTGATCATGCCAATGAAACCTGCCCGGCATTTTTTGGCAAGGTGAGGAACCGGCTGCATCTCGGTTTCGAAGACCCGTCACATGCAACCGGAGTACCGGATTTCATTCACGGAGAATTCATCAGGATCCGTGACCAGATCCACGTGACCTTCCTTCAGTTTTATAATGAAAACATTAAGAACCGCATATGAATCCTTCAGAACTGAAAATTATCGTACAGGAGAAGTACGGGAAAATAGCATCATCGGATGAGGCCTCATCCGGATCCTGCGGTTGCACCCCGGCATGCTGCTCTACGGAAGGGATAAGCACCTTCAATGAGAGTTATGATCATCTCAGCGGGTATCTGCCTGATGCTGACCTGAGCCTCGGGTGCGGCATACCTGTAGAGTACGCCTCCGTCAGGCCCGGAGACAGGGTGCTTGATCTTGGCAGCGGTGCAGGAAATGACTGCTTCGTTGCTCGTGCACTGACAGGTGAAACAGGCCATGTGACCGGCCTTGATTTTACCGAGCAGATGCTTCTGAAGGCAGAGGAGAACAGGAAGAAACTGGGGTACACCAACGTGGAGTTTGTCAGGGGAGATATTGAAATGATGCCTTTTCCTGACAACAGCTACGATGTTGTACTTTCAAACTGCGTCCTCAATCTGGTGCCTGACAAACAGAAGGCATTCAGTGAGATCTTCAGGGTGCTGAAAGGAGGAGGGCATTTCACCGTGTCGGATGTCGTGATAAAGGGAACACTGTCAGACAGGGCGCGCTCCGATGCGGAGCTCTATGCCGGATGTGTTTCCGGGGCCTCAACCATGGAGCAGTATCTCGGATTCATTCAGCATTACGGTTTTACTGACATAAAAATCCACAAACAAAAGAAAATTGAACTGCCGGATGGCATACTTGACCCTTCCGAAAACAATGAAGGCAATGGAGTATACAGTATTACAATATCAGCCATAAAACCTTGAATCATAACCTGGTTCACAGCGGTAAACCTTTGTCATAATATTAAAAAATCGCAATTCGCAAATCTCAAATCCTGATTATGCCTTCAAAAAAAAGACTCAAGCTTCTTGACCGTTATCTCACACTCTGGATTATTCTGGCAATGCTTGCCGGCGTTGTCATCGGCTGGATAAGCCCCGGGGTGGCCGGATTCTGGAACAGTCTCTCGAGCGGGACAACCAACATCCCCATTGCCATCGGGCTTATTGTCATGATGTATCCGCCCCTGGCGAAAGTAAAGTACGAAGAACTTCCCGATGTGTTCCGGAACACGAGAATACTCGGTCTGTCACTTGTCCAGAACTGGATCATCGGTCCGGTGCTGATGTTTTTGCTGGCGATTCTGTTCCTCCGGTTTAACGTAGATTACATGTACGGGCTCATACTGATAGGTCTCGCCCGCTGCATAGCAATGGTGATTGTCTGGAATGACCTGGCAAAGGGTGATACTCAATATGCCGCAGGTCTGGTTGCCTTCAACTCGATATTCCAGGTGCTTTTCTTCTCAGTGTATGCTTATTTCTTCATTGCCATCCTTCCGGGCTGGTTCGGCCTGCCGGTGAATGATGCGGTTGAACAGATAACCATTGGCCAGATTGCCAAAAGTGTTTTCATCTATCTTGGGATACCGTTCATTGCAGGTTTCCTGACCCGCTTCATACTGATCAGGATAAAGAGCAAGGAGTGGTACCATTCTAAGTTCATCCCCAGGATCAGCCCTCTGACCCTGGTTGCCCTGCTCTTTACAATC
>DAIDJT010000255.1 GCA_027451265.1 Bacteroidales bacterium
ATCAAGGCAAAGCCTGCGGAAAGTGAAATTTTTTTGCCTAAATCGCTGCCTAGGCAGTTACAGCCTTAACATCTATTTTTGGATTCCCCCATGCGCCACCGCCTCCTGCTGGCTCCGACCCTGTCCCTGCTGCTGCTGTCCCTGCTGCCCTGGCTGACGACGCTGATCATTTTGCTGTACAGGCCTGCCAGGCTGTCTTTGCCTGTTCTGCTGCACGGACTGCTCCTGTTTCCTTTCTGACGGCGGGTTCTCACCCTTGGGTGATTTTCGGGTCTCAGCAGCATCTATGGCTTGCTGGTCGAGGATCTTGTAAATGAGATCCTGTTTCTTGAGGAGTTCAACCCTCTTAATTTTAAGCTGCTTGGCAATTTCCCTCAATTCGGGAACCAGCATCTCGCTCAGTTCAAGAATATCATGCATGTTGTAAAATGTGTAGAAGAATTAATTTCGATTGTTTTTTGATGAAGCGGGGAATATGAAAGAGTCCCTCCGGCTGAGTAAACGACTTGCGTCATTATTCCGTTGCAAAAATAATCAATAAATAGTTAATATACAAATTGACAGTGGAAAAATGTAGTGCAGCAAGCATCCGGAATGCCGACATGCCGGAAAAACAGTAAAACCTAACAGTGGTGGGGGCGCTTGTTTCCGGTAATTGTCATTAAAATCTGCACAACTCTTGTTTATTTGAGAATGTTTTAGTAAAATTGTAAGCTTCTGCTTGCACGAAACGGCAGGAAGTCACCTAACTAATTGTAAATGCGTCAGTTAAAGATAACCAAGCAGGTTACCAACCGTGATACGCCTTCTCTTGACAAGTACCTTCAGGAGATAGGCAAGGTTGAGCTGATCACTCCTGATGAAGAGGTTTCGCTGGCGCGGCGTATCCGGACAGGAGACCATGATGCACTGGCAAGGCTGGTGAAGGCCAACCTGCGGTTTGTCGTTTCCGTTGCAAAACAGTACCAGAACCAGGGAATGACTCTTCCTGACCTTATCAACGAAGGCAACCTGGGTCTTATAAAGGCAGCCCAGCGTTTTGATGAAACAAGGGGATTCAAGTTCATCTCCTATGCCGTCTGGTGGATCAGGCAGGCTATCCTTCAGTCGCTTGCTGAACAATCAAGGATAGTCAGGCTGCCGGTAAACAAGATTGGTTCAATAAACCGCATCAACAAGGCATACTCCAAACTTGAGCAGGAATATGAACGGGAGCCTTCGGCACAGGAGATTGCCGACCTGCTTGAGATAGCACCCGAGGATGTCAAGGAGGCCATACGGACCAACGGACGCACACTCAGCATGGATGCCCCTATCAGTTCTGAGGAGGACAACAACATGTACGATGTGATGCAGAACGAAGAAACGCCAAGTCCTGACCGCAACCTTATCAATGAATCGCTTTCATATGAAATAGAAAAGGCCCTGAACACCCTTTCACCGCGCGAGGCGAGGGTGCTTAAACTTTATTTCGGCATAGGAATGAAACATCCCTTCACACTTGAAGAGATAGGGGAGGAACTGAAGCTAACCCGCGAAAGGGTACGGCAGATCAAGGAGAAGGCCATCAAACGAATTCAGTTCACCACCCGCAGCCGGATACTGAAGTCATACCTGGGCTGATGATCAAACCGATACTTCTTGCGTTATGAGCCATCTTGTAGCACCGTCACTTCTTGCGGCTGATTTTGCCAACCTTGCATCGGAGGTTGAAATGGTCAATGAGAGCGAAGCCGACTGGCTTCACCTTGATATTATGGACGGTCTTTTTGTACCCAATATCTCATTCGGATTCCCGGTGATTGAAGCGGTACGTGACCTCTCTTCAAAGCCGCTTGACGTGCACATGATGATAGTTGACCCGGACAGGTATCTTGAACGGTTCAGGGAGGCCGGGGCATCGAACCTGACGGTGCATTACGAAGCCTGCCACCACCTGCACCGGACCGTTACCGAGATACGCAGACTTGGGATGAAGGCCGGGGTGACGCTGAATCCCCACACTCCGGTGATGCTCCTTAAAGACATCCTTCCGTACCTGGATATGGTATTGCTGATGACGGTTAATCCGGGCTATGGCGGGCAGGCATTTATACCCGGCAGCATCAACAAGATAGGAGAACTGCGAAGCATGATAGACGAGGGAGGCTATGACGTGCTGATTGAAGTCGATGGCGGCGTGGACCTGCATAATGCCCCCATGCTTGTACATGCAGGGGTGGATGTGCTGGTGGCCGGCAGCACAGTCTTTTCCTCACCGGACCCGGCGGAGGTGATCAGGAAACTCAGGGAACCAGTCTGATTCTGATTATTCTGCAAGTTTCCGGTCAATCCATGAGTTCATCAAATCCTTTTCCGAGGCATCAAACCAGTTAATCCCGTTGTCCCTGTTCCACCAGGTGATCTGTTTGCGTGCATATCGCCTGGTGTTCCTCTTTATCAGGGCCACTGCCTGTTGACGTGTTACCTCACCGTCGAACCATTTAAACATCTCCCGGTAACCAACTGTGTTCAGGGCATTCAGGCCCCGGTATTGTTTCAGTGAATCTGCCTCCTTCTCAAGCCCTTCTTCCATCATCCTGTCAACTCTCTCATCAATCCGGCGGAACAGTTCGCCCCTCGCAAGCGTCAACCCGGCCTTGATTATCCTGAAATCACGCTGTCTGACCGGTGCAGTGAGGAACGAGGAGTACGGCCTCCCTGAACTTTCCGTAATCTCAAGGGCACGCATGATGCGGCGAGGATTGTGGAGGTCGATTCTTGACCAGGATGCGGGATCAAGGATCCTGAGTGCAATGCGCAAGCCTTCAATACCCTCCTTCCCATACACCTCAAGGTACTTCTGCCTTACTGCCGGATCAGTGTCAGGGATATCATCCATGCCCCTGCAGACAGCATCCATATACAGCATAGAACCTCCCGTCATGACGGCTACCGGTTTTTTTTCGAAAAGCGATGGCAGGAGAGCCAGGACATCCCTCTCAAAAAGGCTGATGCTGTAATAGTCTGTCACAGACAGAAAGCCAACAAAATGATGTTTCACGCGGGCAAGCTCTTCTTTGCCGGGGGCAGCTGTGCCGATCTTCATCTCGCGGTAAAACTGCCGTGAATCACAGGAGATGATGTCACACCCCAGCCTTTCGGCCAGCTCAACGGCAAATGCCGTCTTCCCCACGCCGGTGGGGCCGGGAAGGACAACAAGCGTATTTTTCATGGTTTCTGCGGGAAGGAGCGGCTATTCCTCTTCCTCCTCCTCATCAGCGTTTTCGATGCTGTCAAATTCGGAAAGGTCTTCCTCATCTTCACCTTCGAAGAAGATCTCATCGTCGACGACCTCCTCATCAACAACATCGTCATCGTCGTCATCATCGGTGACCACGAGGTTATTGTATTTCTTGCGTGCGACGCCACCGAATGTGACCTGTTTCGGAGGCAGGCCCTTGGAGTTGATGCATACCGGGTACTCCTTGTCATCCTCCTCCTTGAATTCGCCTACGTATTCAACAAAGAGAGCCCTGTCATTGAAAAAATCAAAAACATAAAGCAGTTTCTGGTTTTTGCGAAAGATGACTTCCTCAAGAACGGCGTTCTCCATCGTTGATGAGCCTGCACC
>DAIDJT010000256.1:0-3308 GCA_027451265.1 Bacteroidales bacterium
CGTGATCAGTTGAAAAGTGCCAATAACTCTCTCATTATAAGGCTTATATACCAGTGTCTCGGTCATAAACCCGAAGGAATTGAAGAGAGCCGCATAACCGGTTGAATAGTAGGCCTGTTCCTCGAAACCGGTAATGGCCTTGATTTCGCCCCTCTCTGTGTACTGGACATAAGGGACCATTTCGTTTTTATGCTCTTCCTTCATCCTGTCATAAAGATCCCTGAGCATCTTTTCACGGAAGAATTTTTCCATTTCCGGGTGCATTTGTTCCGGCTGGGTGGCTATAAGAGTTACAGTGAACTGGTGGTCAGAGCCGTTGGTTGTATGAGTATCGAGGAATACATCCGGATCAAGGAGCTGAAAAATGCCGGCAAAAGCCTTTGCATCACGTGAATCCTGTTTGACAAAGTCGCGGTTCAGGTCTAGGAACCGGGTGTTCCGGCGTGCTCCCTTTTCCTCGGGTCCGTTCTGGTTTATGCGCCAGTAACGGCTTCGCGTCAGCGCACCTCCGATATTATATACCGGTATTATTGCCACTGAGCAGTTGCGCAGGTATTTTTTCAGGCCATCCTTATTGGCAAGCAGGTCAGCGGCAAACCTTGCGCTGGCGTCTATCCCTTCAGGCTCACCTGGGTGTATGCCGTTGTTTATGAGCACAATGGTCTTGCCCTGCCTGTGTATCTCTGCAGGGTCAGTCTCCCCGTCGGAGGAGATGATGAAAAGGTGTAGCGGACGGCCCGCATCAGTCATCCCCATCTCCATGAGAGTGGCTTCTTTGTATTTCCTGTCAAGGTCACTGTAGAAACTGATGGCTTCCTCCCAGGTGAGACTCTTGTTCTCATCATATCTCAGCACGGCGCCGTCATTGCGTTGCTGGGCAGCCAGGCTGGTGACCAGCAGGGTAACGGACAGGATTGCGAATAAACTTCTTTTCATCAGGGTTTATTTGTAAAATGGATGATTACTGTCTCCGCCTCCGTCCTCATCTCACTGATGAGTTCAGGGAACTCGCGGTACGTTAATTCAAGATGCCTGAAGCGCGACATGACATTTGATGCAATCAAAGCGGGCATTTCGGCAGAAGGGATTCCCCTCATGGCATATATTTCTTCATAGCGGCCAATGCCTGTCACACCGAAGGCATCCATGTCATCAGCCACCGAGAGGATGGCTGCCAGCGATGCCGGGTCTGAATTGCCTGTATAATCCTTGTCATCATGCATCTCAATTGCTTCAAGAATCTCCCGGCGGTCATCTTCCGGAAGATCAGTCGTCTCAAGGAACTGACTGCAAATGCGCCTGCTCTCAAGACCATGGTCAGGCCCGCGGTTGACAGTCAGACCCGTGTCATGAAAATATGCTGCTATCATTGCTTTTTTTGCAATCCCGGCATCGGTGACGAGGCCTGCCCCGATCAGAAGTTCAATGATGCGCGCTGCATTCTTCCAGACGCGCTCATGATGCAGATGATCATGCGAAGGCATTTCCGTACCGGTGAAAATATGCCTGCAATTTTCCGGGAGAAGTCTTCCGTACTTCTCCTCTGCTTCTGTGATTAACGGATGGGCCATGAATGAAAACAAAAAGGCAAAAGTAGGAACTTTTGCCTTTCCGGTTCCCTGTAATTATCAGAATTAACGGGTCAGCATACTTTCAGCAAGGTCAAGTATAGTAGTGTCATCTATTGTGACTATGCCCCCTTCGGGTCCTTTTTCTATATGGATCCCGGCACTCTGCCCGCGGTCAAAGTTCCAGCCACCGAAATAATTCCTGACGGTCTCCTCCTCCAAATCAAGCTTGTCGGCTATCTTTCTGATGCTACCGTCAGGAAGCTGGTCCTTGATCTTCCTCAGTTGTAAAAATGTTAGTGTTCGTGCCATGATTTAAAACGGATATATTTCTTCAAATATACTAAATATTCATTGAAAAGGGAAATAAAAACGGCTCTTTAAAGTTATTTTAACATTTTAAAATTCAATGGATTGAATATCACGGATTATATAGATGTCATAATCGCCAAGGTATTCAAAACCTGCTTTTTTGTATAGTCTTATGGCTGTTTCGTTTTTCCGGTGCACTTCCAGCTTGACCTGGAATCCCTTCTCCTTCACGAACCTGAGTGATTCTTTCAGCAATATTGCTGACAATCCTTTTCCCTGGTGTTCAGGGATGATCCCGAAGTGGTGCATGTGCAGCCTCCTTCCGTCAAAGGTGAGCCACGAGGTGCCGGTTATATTTCCTCCGTGCCCTTCATCAGTAAGCACGAACAGTTCTCCTCCGAGGGCAATGCTTCGTTCAATGGCAGCCTCATCATCGCCTCTTTCCGGCCGGCTCAGTCCTGTTGCCGTCCAGAGATCCATTATGCCCCGGAAATCACCGGGGTGATATGATCTTACCTTCATTCCTGCTTGATTATATTCATCCGTCATACTGACCGCACCCCGGGGGGCACCCCACATATTCATCCGTCATACTGACCGCACCCCGGAGGGGCACACCACATATTCAACCGCCATACTGAAAGCACCTGAAGTGCACGCTGCCGGTTACATTCTCCGCCGGCACGGTACCCGCATCTCCGCCGGTTACATTTTCCGACGGCACGGTACTCGCATCTCCGCCTGTTACATTCTCCGACGGCACGGTACCCGCATCTCCGCCTGTTACATTCTCCGCCGGCCCGCTCACCGCTTCTCCACGGCTACCACATATAGCTGGCCCTGTTCCTCCCTTCTTACCATTATTTCGGTTCCCCTGGCTATGAAGCCTGTCTCAGCAACGGCAGGGTACACCTCATCGGCAATTTTTACCTTCCCTGACGGGCGAAGCACGGTATGTGCCACACCACGGCTGCCAACAAGCGATTGCTGTTTGCCGGTGTCGAAGCTGACAAAACCGTCGTCCTTGTTGACGGAGGTCTCCAGCGCCAGGCTGCCGAAGAGCCTGTTGGGGGCAAAGAGCTTCCTGGAAAGCCAGAGCGAGAGTATGAATGACAATACCGCTGCCAGGATGACAATGGCGAAGGAGCCGACTATCTCCCTTACTCCGTTCACTGACGGGCCGAATCTGAAAACAATCTTATCAACCATTACAAGAGCCAGACCGGTTACAATGCCAATAATCCCAAGCACCCCGGTGACACCGAAGCCGGGTATGGCGAATATCTCCACCAGGAGCAGGATAATTCCGACTATGAAAATCAGCACATGCCAGTTGGCTGCTATTCCTTCAAGATAGAGAGGCGCAAAGTAAAGCAGCGCTCCGAATAGTGCTGCAGCCAGCGGGAACCCTATCCCGGGCGTCTGGAG
>DAIDJT010000256.1:3318-3572 GCA_027451265.1 Bacteroidales bacterium
TAAATGCCCCCGATGATAAGCATGATGAGGAGACCGGAAACCACCGGATTGACAAGCAGTATTATTATCTTGTCAACAAGGGTAAGCTTCAGCTCTTTTATTGTATACTCCTTTATCCCGGCATTTTCAAGCACCTCGTCAACAGTCTCTGCCTGTCCCTCGCAGAAGCCATATTTGATTGCCTCCAGTGCGGTAAGGGTAAGGACCTGGCCGGTATCAACAATACCCTTGAGAACTCTTGAGGGGTCAACCAT
>DAIDJT010000257.1 GCA_027451265.1 Bacteroidales bacterium
TGCAGTGAAAACAAGGGCAGTAAGAACGGTTAAAAGTCTTTTCATGATGGTCCTTTTTAAATTTCGGTGACTTTGGGTTCCAATTTACAAAATATTATTTAGATAGATATTTAGTAATCTGTTTAATTGCAGAACAACCTTGTGAAGAACTGTTTCAGACAGCGGCGGAAAGGTCTGTTGCCCTGGCCGGCTTTCCCGGAATCGGGGAAGCATGAGACGGATAAACAGATAACCGGGTGCCTTTATTATCAATAGCTTCTCCTTGATTTGAACTCCATCCCCGCTTTGAAGCTTACAAATGAATGACGTGTACCTTCTCCCGTCATTGACATCAGGCCGGCCGAGAAAGTGACAGCAGTCCTTTTTGCTGCTACATACCTGATCCCCACAGAAGGATTCAGGAACATCCAGGTACGGCTTTCCAGGTCCTTGAAATTGAGGGCCAGTCCTCCTGCTGCGGCAACAAATGGAACCCAATTCTGGGCATTGAAGCTGTACCGTGCATCAATGAACACCGGGAACAGGGAGGCCTCATTGTGCATATGAATGCCAACGCCTATACCCGCTTTCATATTCCTTGTAAACTGATAGCCATTGACTGTTGTGATTCCAAAATAATACTTTGAATATGGAAACACAGTGGCGCTGAGTCCCTGCCCTCCAGCCAGTTCAGTAATATTTACAAATCCGGGCTTCCAGTCATATGTCACCCTCGGTGTTTTTGCAATCCGCCGGACAGACTGGGCCTGGGTGGCAGTAACCGAAACAAGCAATAAAAACAGGATCAGTTTGGTTTTCATGGGATGCTGAATGTCTGATAGTCTGAAAGTCTTAATGTCAGGGGCAGGGTCAGTCGTTTGTGTAGTAACCGGAAGATTTCCCGTTTCCTTTTGTGTAGTAATTTCCGGGGTCATAGTAACGGCTGCCGTAACCGAGAGAATAACCGTACCGGAGGCCGTAACCGTAATACCCCGATGTTGAGATATCATTCACAATAAGGGCAACATTTGACATCTCGCCTTTACGGAAGATTTCATCAAGAAGCTGTACCGACCCTCTAGTTGTGTACCGCTGGCGCACGACGAAAAGGGTGACATTGGCAAGCTGGTTAAGCAGCAACGCATCTGTAACTATACCCACAGGTGGAGTGTCAATAATAACTGCATCAAATTCGTTCCTGGCTTTTAAAAGAAACTCTGCCATTTTTGGCGAACCAATAAGCTCGGCCGGGTTTGGAGGCACCGGACCTGACGGGGCAAACCAGAGATTTTCGATCTGTGTCTGAACAATCACATCTTTAAAGTCAACCGTTCCGCTCAGGTACTGACTCATGCCATTGCCGTTTCCCGCCTTCAGAATAGCATGGACACGAGGTTTGCGAAGGTCAAGTCCGACAATCAGCACCTTCTTGTTCATCATTGAAATGATTGTCGCCAGGTTGACTGAAACGAAAGTCTTGCCTTCGCCGCTGACAGGTGAACTTATTAGAATCACCGGGCATTTTGTCTGCCCTGTATAGAAGGTGAGTGAGGTCCTGACTGCCCTGAAACTTTCTGCAAGCGTACTTCCCGGCTTCTCGGCAACAGGGTCTTCAACATGATAGTCAGAATGGCTGATATATCCTATGATGGGGGCTTTAGTGATGTGCTCGATATCATGTCTGCCAATTATCTTGTTGTTGAACAGGTCAAAAATGACATTAAGCGCCATTGGTACCATGAGACCAAGGAGTAATGCAACCAGGTAGTTCTTCATTGATTTGGGCCTTATCAGGGCACTGTTGTTTATGATTGCCTCATCAATGATGCGATTATCTGTAATCTGGGAAGCTTTGGCAATACCGGCCTCGGCACGCCGCTCAAGGAGATAAGTGTAAACAGAGTTGTTGAGGTCAAATTTTCTCTGGATACCTATCAGGCGCCGCTCTGTCCCCGGCAGACGGCCAAGGTCCTTCTCAGCAGCTGCAATCCGGCCGCCTACCGTTTTGATTGTAAGCTTAAGCTGGCTGATTGCGCTGTTCACATTTTCACGGAGAGCCCTGCGGGCATCCTCAACTTTCTTATCCATAAGCTGGACCTGCGGAAGATTGTCAGTCACCGTAAAGGCAATCTTATTACGTTCCTGCTGTGCGGCGGAGAACTCCTCAACAAGTTTCACAAGTACAGGATCAGTGACGCCCATCACGCTTGGTGAAATGATGCTCTCAGCTGTCTCCCGGGCTTCCAGGTAACCAAGTAAATACTCATAATACTGTTCCTGTAACCCGAGCATATTCTTTTCACCTTCAAGCTTTTCAAGTTTTTCCAGCACCAGGGTGCCCTCCATGGTGAGATCCACAAACCGGTTGTTCAGCCTGAAACTTTCCATTGTGTTCTCAGCCAGCCGAAGTGAATCTGATATCAGGCCAAGCTGGACTTCAATGAATTTGATTGTGTTATCCGCCGCCCGGCTCTTCCACTCCATCCCCTGAAGAATGTAGTATTCCATGAGCGTATTAAGGTAGTCGGCTCCCTGGGCGGGAGAATAGCCGTCGAAGGAGAGATTGAATACCGAGGCATACTCTTTGATCTGCTCCACCTTGAGGTTTGAACGGTAACTATTTGTCAATGAAGGCAGTGCCTCGAACCAAACAAGCCAGCGACAGGTCCCTCCGGTCAGGGTTTTTGTGCTGTCACGTGGCTCAAGAATGAAGCTGAACCCTCCCTGCTCAAATGTCTCTCCGGGAGAATACTCCCTTGCGTCGTTTATTTCTCCTGCCTGGCTCAGAGTCTCATTGTCCTTCTTCCATGCGGACAGTCGTTCCTCATCTATTTCAACAGTGTACCTGCCGCCGGTTGTGAACCTTAAAGTCATCGGAATTCCTTCAGGCTGTTTGTCTGACAGTTTCCTGATAACAAACGGTGACGTCTTATATGTTCTTTGTCCCTGAATACCATTTCTCCCAACAGGAATATAAGCCACATGTGTTTCAGGCATCTCTTCAATTACGCGGTAATTAAGGGTGTAGGACTGCAATATTGCCACCTCATCTTCGAGGTTGGGATAGGGATTATAGATACTGCCTGCGAATATCTGGTCCATGTTGGCTATGGCACCTGTGGTCTGCTTTTCCTTTATCAGCAGGGTGCTTTTGACGTTGTAAGCCTTCTGTGAATACCGGTTGAAGAAGTATGCAATGGCAAGGGCCAGAAACAATGCTGCAGCTATCCAGAGCCAGTTGCTGATAAAAAGCGACACATAGCGCATCAGGTCGATATCGTCACTGGGCGGTGCGGGTTTTTTGGTGGATTCCATGGTTGAAGTCTGAGAGTCTGAAGTCTAAAGGTCTGAAGGTCTTGACAAATAATGAAATTTAGAATATATTTATGATTGTGAAAGTAGCACTAAATCATTTATGCCATGAAGTCAAAATTTCTCACGCTTGACTGGAAAGACTTTTCAAGGGGTCTGTTGATTGCCTTTCTTACTGCACTGCTGACAGGAGTGATCAATATTCTTGATGCAGGCGCCATTTTTACCTGGGTAACAATTAAGCCTGTACTGATTGCAGGCATTTCAGCTGCATTGTC
>DAIDJT010000258.1 GCA_027451265.1 Bacteroidales bacterium
GCAAGACGAGGATCGCAAGACGAAAATCGCAAATCGCAATTCGCAAATCGCAAATCGCAATTCGCAAATCGCAATTCGCAAATCTACCTGGCTCCCCTCTGCCTTACCGCCTCATAAAGGATGATCCCCGCGGAAACGGAGACATTCAGTGATCCGATGGTACCGGTGATTGGTATGGAAACCTGTGTGTCAGACAATCCCAGCAGCTCGCGGCTGATTCCTTTCTCTTCCGAGCCGAGGATGACAACCAGCGGCCCTGTCATCGCGGCAGCGCTAACAATGTGTTCAGCTTTTTCAGTGGCAGAGACTGCCTTAAGCCCTGACTCCTTTAGATAAGTCAGGCATTTTGTAAGGCTTTTAACGCGGCATACCGGAAAGGTACTGAGGGCTCCTGCTGATGCCTTGACAGCATCGGCAGATATCCTGGCTGAGTTTTTCTCGGGGATGATCACTGCGTGGGCTCCGAAGCAGAGGGCTGACCGCACAATGGCGCCGAAGTTGCGCACATCGCTGACGCCGTCAAGCATCAGCAGGAGCGGTTCGCCGCCCTCTTCAAAAATCCGGGGCAGTATATTCTCAATGTTCTGGAATTCAATTGCCGAAAGCCATGCAATAACCCCCTGGTGGTTCTTGCGTGTGATATAGTCAAGCTTCTCCTGCGGCACAACCTGCCATGGTACGGCGAACTCATTCACCACCTGCATCAGTTCATGGTACTGTCCGCCGCGGAGTCCCTGCCGGACAAGAACGCGGTCTATCTGCCTGCCTCCCCTGATGGCTTCCATGACAGGGTGCATCCCGAATATAAATTCCTTTTCGCTGTGTATCATTGAAGTTCCTGCGGGTTATCAAGCCTGAACACCTTGCCTTCGCGCCAGCGCGCAACGGCTATATCCCAATAGCTGACCGGGGTTGCGGCACGGTTCAGTACAAAATCATTATCTGAAAAAACGCTTTTCTGCTTGCGAAAATTGAACCAGAGATACTGGTCTTCAAATGTGTAACGTGAACCCCACCGGCTCTTCACCGGAGGTTTCTTATAACCCCAGCTCTCGCCCTCTGCGTTCTTGTACACCTTGTCAGGGGGACCGTACAAAATGTAGATCATGCCCCTGTCAGTGAGCCACCCTGCTTTGTAAGAGGTGAAGTAATAATTTGAGAAGAGGGTGCGGTTGTAGTAGATCCTTATCAGTTCCTTCGACCTGTCAATGCTTCCCGTCCGGGCAAGCCAGAAGTTATCGAGCGCCAGCTTCGGCTTGTCTGCCGTCATCATCTCATCCATTTCCCCGGGGGTGGCAATATAGGCCAGGGGAGGGATCATCGTCTCGGGCCTGGACATTGTCGGGTGATCAGGGCCGAAATTGAAAAGGACGAGCCCTTCACGAATGAGACTGTCAACCGAGAAAAGATAGATGCCGGGGTTGGGAAACATAATCGGAAGAGTATCCGAATAAGCCAGCGGAACAATTGCCTCAGGTTCCGGTGAAACGGTCACTTCGGGAAGAATTGTCGATGGTGCCGGGGGTATTGCGGTCACAGCCTTGTAATAAAAGAGCCACAGGGTGTCAGGCTGCAGCGAGGGTGCGAGCACATTGATATACTGGTCAACCTTTACTACGTGGCTGTAGAGCTCGCTGTTGTTGAAATGGTTGCGTATCTTATAGTTGAGCCCGCTATACCTGCCTGTTCTTTCAAAGTCAACAAACATCTGCTGGGTGCGCTGCCTGATCAGGTCAATTATCTTGATCTCAGCAGAGTATGAATTGCCGTCATGTGTGGCAAGCGGGGTCCGGAATACATATTCGCCGCCAACTTCCTCACGTTTGATGTCATATTTAAATGATGAAGTATCGGCCAGAACCCCTCCGAGAGTATTGTCGTACAGCTTTACCGAGACCAGCATTGAGGCCATCGGCACTCCTTCGGCATTGGCCTCGTTGAAGTACAACTCGCCCCTGCGTATGCCGATGCTGAGTACTGATGTCTCTGCATCTTCATTAAATATGGTGATCAAAGGGGTGTATATGCTTCTTGTCGGATTGTATATATACGACATATCCTTGGTGTCCGTCATGTTCTGCGTTGTGGCGCAGGAGGTCATGATCACGGCCACGGTCATAATTGCTACAACAGCAGCATATTTATTTTTGAGACGCCTGGTCATGGTATAAAGGTAATAAAGATTTCATTGTCCGTTCTCTTTCCAGCTCATTCTCAGACGACAAAGCTCTGTGCCGTCGCTCTCGCGGGTGACGGAGTGGATGAATGCATTCTTTTCCCCATTGCAGCCTGAGGTAAGAATATTTATCATCTCGTCAAGGTGCCCTTCAAGCAGGTAATTCACCTCGATGGTGTCAGGTGTATGAAGGCTGATGAATTCCGGGTCATAGCAGTTTACAGCCCAATGGACATACCTGGCATTGTTAACGTGCCTGTTTACGTCTATGTCATCGAGTTTAACCCTCAGCCTTGTCAGGCGATGATCACCCTCGGGCAGTAGTGGCACTTTCCGGGCGTTGGTTTCCAGTGCCCTGGCCTCCGGAAACCGCAGGTTCAGGGTTGACAGAGCCTTGTCGGGGCGTTGTGCCTTGCGTGTGGCATAATCAACGATCACCCATGACGAAGAGGCTCCGGCAAGTCTTTGGCCGTCACCATCATACATCTCCAGATCACGCAGGGCGAAGATTGTCTCTGTGCCGCGGGGCCATGTCCGGAGAGTTACCTCGTCCCAGGCTTTCGGGAGACGTTCGATTTTCACCATCATACGCGACAGTGCCCAGAAGTACCCGCCTGACTCCATGAGGTCATCGCGGCCCCAGCCAAGTTCGGCGGCATGGCGCCCCGCCAGATCCTCGAAGAAGCTGAAGAGCGCACCGGGGCTTAGCCGGCCGGTGAGGTCGGTGTTGAAGACGTTGACCGGGTATTTCCTCTCAAACAGTATCATTGTTGTTCATGTATTCTGCCTGGAAGCTCTCGAGCTCAGTGTGGGCATTCTCCCACTGTTCCATCAGTGCTTCCAGCCTTTTTTTCTTCTCATCGTACGAACTGTAGAACGCAGGGTCACTTATCACTGCCGGGTCTCCCGAGGCGAGGCGGGTATTCATAGCTTCTATCTCCTTCTCTGTGGCAGTTATCTGTGTTTCAGCCTCGGTGACGTTCTTCTGCAGACGCCTCAGGACGCGTTCGGTTTCTTTTTTCTCCTGGTATGAAATTCCGGTTTTCAGAACCGAGCCTGTTTTCCCTGCATGCCCGGCCATCACACCAGGCTCAGCCCCTGTACCTGCTGCCCGGAGAGTCATTTCCGCAGCCGCAGGTCTGCCCCCTGCACCTGTGTTCATCTCATCTGTACTCTTCCCGTGGTGTCCGTTTCCCTTCATTGCAGAGGGATTCTCATCAGCACCTCCGTTCATAGCAACCGGTCTCATCTCATTGCCACGCCAGCCCTTCGCTGCCGATTGGCCCTTCTCCGCATCAGCATTTCCCCTGGCAACCTGCGGATTCTTCTCCGCACCAGCACTTCCCCCGGCCGCCTGTAGATTCTCTACGGA
>DAIDJT010000259.1 GCA_027451265.1 Bacteroidales bacterium
CCCCTTCCAACACTCTTCGTATCTCTGCAGGCCCGTCATGCAGCGCGAACTTGTGATCCCCGACATCATGCATAAGTGCGCCCAGTTCTATTGTGAACCTGTTCCCGCGCTGCTCGCGGTCATGGATATGCAGTGCCAGTCTCACCACCCTTTCTATGTGGAGCCAGCCGTGGCCGCTGTCATGGCCTTTCAGTGCCTCTCTCACGAATTCTGTTGTCCCTGCTATGATCTCCTGTTCGTTATTCATATGATGCCTGAGAAAAAAGTAACACAAAATATTGATAATTTTGCCACCCTGATCAATGGGTGAAGACAAGATATGAACAGCGCAGAAATTATTACCGTGGGCGACGAACTGCTGATCGGGCAGACCGTTGACACCAACTCCGCATGGATGGGCATGCAGCTCAGTATGAGAGGCATACGTGTCAACCGGATTACATCCGTATCTGACAGGCGTGAAGAGATCATTGCGGCCCTTGATGAAGCGCTTGGCAGGGTGCCTTTGGTGCTGATGACGGGAGGACTGGGGCCCACCAGTGATGACATTACAAAGGAGACGCTGGCGGAATATTTCGGTACAAGGCTGGTTTTGAACCAGGAAGTTCTTGAGGAAGTCACAGCAAGGATCACCCGGCGGAACCTGGAGATGAATGAAAACAACCGGCGCCAGGCAATGGTACCGGAGAGCTGCAGGGTACTGGCAAACCATGCAGGAACAGCGCCTGCCATGCTGTTTGAAAAGAATGGAAAGCTGATTGTATCCATGCCCGGCGTACCCTCCGAGATGAAGCATATCATGCAGGAACACGTGCTTCCGATGGTTGCCGCATTGTCAGGTAGCCGGACAATCATCCACAGGAACATCATGACATTCGGCACTTTTGAGGCTAAGCTGGCTGAGAGACTGGAAGTATTCGAGAAGGAGTTGCCTGCCATTGTAAAGCTTGCCTACCTTCCTGCACAGGGGATTATCAAACTGCGCCTGACAGGGACGGGAGACGATCGTGAAATGGTACAAAGGACAGAGGAGGAACAGGTGCGGAAACTGTATTCAATCATCCCCGATGTAATCTATGGCGAAGATGAAGTAACACTTGAAGAAACGGTTGGCAAGTTACTGCTTGACAATAATATGACCGTTTCCACTGCCGAGAGCTGCACCGGTGGAAGGATAGCCTCGATGATCACCTCTGTTCCCGGCAGTTCGGCATGGTACAGGGGCTCGGTGGTAGCCTATGACAACAGCATCAAGACCAGGGTTCTTGGTGTGGACCCTGCTGTCATAAGCAGATACGGAGCCGTCAGTAAGGAGACCGTGAAAGCCATGGCGGAAGGCATGCGGGCACTGGCATCAACTGATTATTCCGTCGCAGTGACCGGTATTGCCGGTCCCACAGGGGGAACACCTGAAAAACCTGTCGGTACGGTTTGGATAGCTGTCGCCTCCTCCAGGGGCATAGTGGCTGAGAAACACCGGTTTGCCGACGACAGGCAGATCAACATTTTAAGGTCAGCCACCAACGCTCTTAATCTGCTTAGGAAACAGATAATCAGCCGCTAAGCCTTGCCCGGGAGCGCCTGTTGGAAAAAAATCCACGATTTATTTGGTTAATAGAATAAAAATCACGTATTTTGCGAACCGATTTTTGGAGTTTTCAGAACACGTAAAAAAGGATAATAATGTCAAAGGTTTGTCAGGTCACCGGGAAGAAAGCAGTGGTTGGAAACAACGTTTCCCACTCGAAGAGGAGGACCAAAAGAAAGTTTATGGCCAACCTGTTCACGAAGAGATATTTTCTTCCGGAGGAGAACAGGTGGATAACGCTGAAGGTATCAGCCGCAGGAATGAGGAACATCAACAAGAACGGACTTGCATCGGTACTGAAGGAAGCACAGGAAAAAGGTTACATTATCAATTAATTTAAACCGGAGAGAAAATGGCAAAGAAGAGCAAAGGCAACAGGGTGCAGGTTATCCTTGAATGCACTGAGCACAAGGAATCCGGGCAGCCGGGCACCTCAAGGTATATTACAACCAAGAACCGTAAGAACACACCAGACCGTATTGAGAGAAGGAAATACAACCCGATTCTTAAGAAAGTCACCGTTCACAGGGAGATAAAATAAACAGTGAGATATGGCAAAGAAAGTTGTTGCAACACTAAAGACAGGATCCGGCAAATCATTCACCAAATGCATAAAGGTGGTGAGATCAGAAAAGACCGGTGCATATCAGTTCAAGGAAGAAGTAGTTCATAACGATCACGTTAAGGACTTTTTCACAAAGAAATAAGACCAGCTTGTCAGGTCAGTTATACAGGGAGACGCCGTTAAGTGCGTCTCTTTTTTTACATTTGGGGCATCAAGAGCATAATGATGGCATTTTTCGGATTATTTAAAAAAGAGGAGAAGGAAATACTTGACCGTGGTCTGAGCAAGACCCGTGAGAACGTCTTTTCAAGGCTCACCAGGGCTGTAGCCGGCAAATCGAAGATTGACGACGAAGTTCTTGACAACCTGGAGGAGGTGCTGGTCTCATCGGATGTGGGGGTGGAGACAACCCTACGTATCATTGACAGGGTTTCCGGGCGCGTTGCACGCGACAAATACCTGACAACCACAGAGCTTAATGCCATCCTGCGCGAAGAAATAGCCGGGCTTCTGGAGGAGAACACTGCCACGCATGATGTATCCTCGGGATTTGATGCACCCCTTCCGGTTAAGCCGTATGTCATCCTGGTGGTGGGCGTCAACGGTGTGGGCAAGACAACGACAATTGCCAAACTGGCATACAATTTCAAAAAAGCGGGACGAAGCGTGCTTCTCGGCGCAGCCGACACCTTTCGCGCCGCAGCGATAGAACAGCTGAAGATATGGTCAGAGCGTGCCGGAGTGCCCATGGTGAGCCAGCAGATGGGTGCTGACCCGGCATCAGTGGCCTATGATACCGTAAAGTCGGCCGTGGCTGCCGGAACGGATATAGTGATAATTGATACCGCCGGACGTCTCCATAACAAGATAGGTCTGATGAACGAGTTGTCTAAGATCAGAAGGGTGATGGAAAAGGTGATACCTTCAGCACCCCATGAAGTGCTGCTCGTCCTTGACGGATCAACCGGCCAGAATGCATTCGAACAGGCTAAACAGTTCACTGCAGCCACCGATGTCAACGCACTGGCTATCACCAAACTCGATGGCACGGCCAAAGGCGGGGTTGTGATAGGAATATCTGACCAGTTCAGGATCCCGGTCAAATATATCGGAGTAGGCGAGAAGATGGAGGACCTGAGGGTCTTTAACCGTTATGCCTTCGTCGATTCACTCTTCAGTGACCATGCCTGATGAAACGTAACAGGGTCAGCATTGTCACCCTGGGGTGCTCCAAGAATACCGTCGACTCGCAGAAACTCATGCGCCAGCTCGAGGCAGGTGGTTACAGCATTGCAGCAGAGTCTGCTGATCCGGCAGACATAGTAATCATCAATACCTGTGGTTTCATTCATGATGCGAAGGAGGAGAGTGTTGACACCATCATCAGGT
>DAIDJT010000260.1 GCA_027451265.1 Bacteroidales bacterium
ATTCGCACCTCTCAATTCGCACCTCTCAATTCCATTCACCGGCATAATCCCGCCACTCATCGGTATTTAATAATTATTTATCAGATAAAACTATGAAAACTCAAAAAGTTTTCTGAATATTGCGCCCTCATTCCCTGAGAGAGATGAGCCAGATGGAAGAATACGATGCAAGGATCATTGACGGCGCTGCCGAATTGTTCCGCGTCTATGGCATTAAGGCCGTAACGATGGATGCAATCGCGGCACATCTGGGTGTCTCAAAGAGAAGCATTTATGAACGTTTCATTGACAAGGACACCCTGCTCTTCGCAGTGATGGATTCTATGATGGCGAAACAAAGGGAGATTATTGAAAGGGTTCTTGACAGCTCCCCGGATGTGATTTCTGCCGTCTTCTGCATTGTCCGCATGGGCAGGGACCATGCTTCAACAATGAACCCGCTCATCGGATCAGACCTGAAGAAATATCACAGCAATGTACTGAAACGCCTCAGTGAAAAATGCGAGAATCCTGATTATGAGGCTGCAAGGAAGATACTTGAGAAAGGGATCAGCCAGGGCATATTCAGGGAGAACATCAATGTTGAAATAGTAGGCAGGGCATTCAAGGGCATCTCCGCAATGGCCGGCAACGAGGAACTGTTCCCAAGTGAGCTTTTTCTCCGCCAGGATATAATGCGCAACCTGATGGTCAATTTCATGCGTGGCATTGCCACAGAAAAAGGGATTCAGCTGATTGATTCAATGGAAAATGAAATATGATTTTGAATACAGAACAGAAACAAGTAGCCACATGGAAAGAAGATTTATTGCTTTTATTTTGATTTTTACCGCTGTAGCCGGCAGCAGTCTGAGGGCGCAGGACACGCCGCAGGCTCTTTCGCTGTCAGCAGACCAGGCAGTGGAGTATGCTCTTGACAACAACCGGAGCATCGCTGCTGCGAGGTATGACCTTCTGGCTTCCGAAAAGGGGGTATGGGAGGCAATGGCGGCAGGGCTCCCGTCGATTGATGCATCGGCATCGCTGAGTTACAATCTGGCAATCATGACAAGGATCATCGACTTCGGCGGAACGCCAACACCGTTTAAGTTCGGTACCAATTATGACGCATCGGTAGGTGCATCGCTTTCAACGGCCGTTTTCAACGCACCGTGGCTTGTAGGTGTCCAGACCGCAAAGATGGCCTCCACTCTCGCACGCCAGGGGCTGACCCAGACAACCCTTGACACCAAGGAAAATATCCGGAACGTATACTTCCTGATCCTTACACTTAAGGAGACAATGAAGGTCATTGACGGGAACATGGAAAACCTCAACACCATCCTTGCCTCCACAAAGGCAATGTACAGCGTCGGCATGGCCGAAGCAACGGATGTTGACCAGATGCAGTCAACCGTCACCATGCTTGAAAACTCAAAGTCGTCAATGCTCCGCTCTCTTGAGGTGAACCACAACATGCTCAGGTTCCTCCTGGGTGTTCCGGCTGGCACCGAACTCATACTGACAGATAACCTTGATGAGATTACCTCGAAGATTGATGTTGAGGCACTTCTGGCTGACGATTTCAGGATCGAGGATAACATCAGCTACCAGCTTATACAAAGCCAGCTGGCTATGTCAGAACTTGCGCTTAAAGGTGCGAAGGCAAGCGCTCTCCCGAGTATAGGAGGCACGATTTATTACAACAGAACAGGAATGGGTGACAAACTGGCACACATGCAGTACTTCCCCTATTCAGCTGTGGCACTGCAGCTGCAGATACCGATTTTTGCATCGGGTCTGAGGAGTGCAAAAATCAACAAGGCAAAGATCAACCTGGAGAAAAGCATGAATACCAGGTCAATGGTCTCCGAACAGCTTCTCATGCAGGAAAGGCAGCTCAGGTACAACCTGCTTAACGCGAACGAGCAGTTTAAAAGCCAGAAGGCCAATATTGAAATCGCCGGCAGGGTGCTGGAGAGCTTCAGGAACAAGTACAACCAGGGAATGGCCTCAAGCCTTGACCTGACCCAGGCCAACAACAACTACCTGACAGCCCAGAACAACTATATATCTGCCCTGATGAACCTGCTTCAGACCAAGGTGGCCTTTGACAAACTGATGAACAAACTTTAACAGAAAACAATAAAACAAAATATGATGAACCGCACAATTCTCTCACTGATCCTTACCGGTGGCATCCTGCTTGCATCCTGTGCCCCTAAGGAAAAAAAGGCAGGAGCCGCTGCAGCAGGTGCTGCCGACACAACAGCAGCAATACCTGTAAAGGTCATGCCTGTCAGCAAAACAAAAATAGCACGTACAATTGACTATACATCAACAATCCAGGCATATGAGGAGGTCAACCTCGCACCTTCAACCCCAGGCAGGGTTGACAAAATCTACGTTGAAGTAGGTGACAGGGTCCAGAAAGGACAAAAACTTTTCCTGATGGACCGCACCCAGTATTACGCCAACAAGATTCAGCTTGCCAACCTCGAAAAGGACCTGTCAAGGCTTGACACCCTGCTCAAGGTGGGGAGTGTTAAGGCACAGCTTTATGACCAGACAAAGGCACAGTATGAGGTGATGAAGACAAACGTTGAATTCATGGAGGAAAACACCCTCCTGGAGGCTCCCTTTACCGGGATCATCACCGGCAGGTACCTGGAAGAGGGTGAACTCTATTCAGGAGCTCCCGGGATGTCGGGCAAGGCAGCTGTTGTTACCCTGATGCAGATCAACCCGGTAAAAATTATTGTAAGCATCTCCGAGCAGTACTTTCCCATGATAAAGAACGGCATGAAAGTGCGCCTTACTGCAGATGTCTATCCTGACAAGAGCTTTGAAGGCATCATTTTCAGGGTCCATCCCACAATTGACGCCATGTCACGTTCATTCCGTGCCGAAATTCGAATAAATAACGGTACTGAACTGCTCCGTCCGGGCATGTTCGCAAGGACATACATTGATATGGGTGAGGTGGAGGCTGTGGTTGTACCTGCAAGCACTGTACTTCTGCAGGAGGGCACCAATGAAAGATATGTCTTTGTGGTTGAAAACGGCGTGGCAGTGCGCAAGACGGTCACCCTTGGCCAGAGGTTTGATGACCGTTTCGAGATCTCAGGCGGTGACCTGAAAGAGGGTGACAGCCTCGTCACCGACGGACAGGCACGCCTCAAAAACGGCCAGAAGGTCGAAGTATCAAGATGATGATTAACAAGAGACAATTATAGAATATGAGTATATATGCCAGTGCAGTAAAAAAGCCCGTAACCACAATATTGATCTTCGTGATCACGATGGTACTTGGGCTTTATTCCCTGACGCAGCTGCCAATAGACCTGTACCCTGAGATTGAACTCCCATACCTGTCAGTATACACAACTTACGCGGGAGCCAGTGCAGCGGATATAGAAACAAACATAACCCGTCCCATCGAGGATGCGCTCAACTCCGTCTCCGGACTGAAGGAGATGACATCG
>DAIDJT010000261.1 GCA_027451265.1 Bacteroidales bacterium
GAACGGAGACTGTCAACCAGTATATTCTCCACAATTCCTCCGTCAACGGCGGCAAAAGTAAGAGCCGACCTGTACGTATCGAACACAACATTGTTTACAATGGTTATATCCCTGAACCCCCCGCGTCCGACGGTTCCGAACTTGATCCCGTTGGCGCTGGTCCGTACCTTATTGTTGCGTATCCACACGTTCTGGCACACAAAACCGGGATCATGCGACTTCAGGCAGATGCCGTCATCAGCAGCATCAAAATATGAGTTTGAAACGACCACGCTGTCACAATCCACGATGTCAACCCCGTCATTGTTCCAGTAACTCTTGCTGTCAACGGTGATATTGTCAATCACCAGGTTCCGGCACTGATCGTACTGCTGGTTCCAGCTGCCCGGATCCTTGAGCATTATATCCCTTATGACAATGTTTTTGCAGCCCCTGAAGTAAATATTCTGCGGCCTGATTGTTTCACTTGGCCTGTCATATTTCAGCGGGTCCTTCACCACTCCCTTATGGATCATGTCAACGAGGTTATATGCAACCTGGAATCCCTGGCCGTCAATCACCCCCTTGCCCGTAATGCCGATATTCTCCTGGCTCAGGGCAAATATCAGGGCCGTCCAGTTAAAATTCCTTTCATAATCGAACGGATTTGTTGACCCGACAAGGATGGCACCCTCCTCAAGATGAATGGTCACATTCGATTTAAGATAGATGGTACCTGTCAGATAGCGGCCCACATAGAACACCAGGCGGCCGCCGCCGTTCTCGCTGATGTAGTCAATGCCCTTCTGTATCGAACTGGTGTTCATGGTTGTCCCGTTTGACTTTGCGCCAAACATGGATGCATTGTAATCCTTCGCCTGAAGCTGCAGGGCGGCGGCCGCCAGGATTACTGATAAAAAGATCTTACCCGGTTTCATATCATATTCTATAACAGGTTACAGGTCCGGTCATGCCCATCGGCTGCAGGGGCTGGTTCTTCGTCCCGGCATTGGTCCAGTACTGGGCTATGGGATTGTCGGTCAGTGATTTCATATAATTGCCCATTGAGGTTGTGATTACCACCTCAATAGTGTTCATCCCCGGCCTCATGTATTTTCCGATGCTGAAGATACGTCGTCCGTACCATTTCACACCACGGTTTTCACCATTAATATACAACTCCGAGGTGCCGTAAACCTTGCCCAGGTTAAGGGTCATCCCCTCCGGATCTTTGCATTCCAGCCTGTTCCTGTAGATCACCGTGCCTGAAAAATAAACAAAATCAGGCATATCCTTCAGGTCTGTCAGACTGTTCATTTCCACTTTCCTCACGGAGCCATCTCTGCAATGCCTGAACTCTGCCGTCCACCCCCTGTCGAGTACTGTCGTATCCGTGCCGGAAACAGGTAACGGCCGCCATTCCGTATCTGTCTTCACCCGGTCAAAGGCAAACAGCAGTGACTCAGCCGGTCCGACATCAAGGGTGACACCACCATCAGGTTCAGTCCGTATCATCATTCTCTCACCCGTCTCCGGGTCCCATACGGAGCAATTATGCCTGCGGGTCAGACCGGGGGAGAAATGTACCCGTGTGTTGCGTGACTCATGAAGATGCGAATTGACAATAAAGACATACTCTGATCCATTATCCGCAGAATATCTTACCTGCATCAGGAAAGGATCCGGCCGTTCAATATTTACCCAGGGTTCAATCCGGTACTGGTTCTGAACTGTCCTGTACCAATTTATATAGTTGTTTTCAGGCTTCTCAATGTATATGAACCGGTTGGAGTATGATTTCATCTTTTCAACCAGCAGCTTCACCTCGCCATCATTTCTTTCATGGTTGTTCCACCCGGTTGATTTTGAGGGAACCTTATCAATGCAGAAAACCCTTCCTCCCGCTCTCACAAACTGCAACAGCTTGCCGGCGCTCCCGGGAGAAATACTCTCTACGCTTACCAGGAACACTGTATTGTATTTACGCGGGCCGTAACAAAGCTTCCCTCTCTCAACCGTGGCATCCCGGAGGATTGTTTCGGAAATATAGTCGCATCCGCTGCCATTCTTTGCTATCGCTTCCCATACCAGTGAGAGATGTTCTGCATGCAGCACCGACGGGAAAGGCTCATTCTGCATCCCGATCAGGCTCCACATATCAGCCATCGGCGGCAGAAGGGCAATTTCGGCATACATGTCACAGTTCTGCAGCAGCGCTGACAGCCTTGCCTTGTACTGATTCAGCAGGTGAAAGTGGGGCCACCAGTTGTTGTTCTCATTGAAATATCCTCCATACCTTATCCATCCCGGCCAAGGGGCCTCCGGCGGTGAGTAGTTGAACCCGTGGAAAACAGAGTGTGTCACCCCTGACATAATGCTCTGGTCACTGCCTATCTTCAGGTTCTCCAGCGAGGTGTTAAAGACAGTGTAGGTGTCAGTCATCTCCTCGCAGCTTATAAGCCGCCTGCCGGCCAGGTGTGCTGCGGATGAAACGTACTTGTTGACCATTGTGTAGGCTCTGCCGCGGCGGTAGTCACTCTCCGGCATCTCCTCCCCAATCCTGTGCTTAAGCCAGTTCATGGTCCATGATTCCCCCTCGGGGATATCAACAGCCATGCTGCTTTCAAGCGGGAAGAACCCTCTTCCGTAAGCCTGCATTCTTGATCTGACATCCAGGCTCCTGCACCATCCGGCAAAAACCTGCAGGAACCTTTCTTCAAGCAACTCAGCCTTAGTGGTCTCATAGTCATACCGCATGCGGCAGATCATATTCTTTAGTCCGGGGCCTGTTTCCACCCCGTAGTTCCAGTCTGTAACATTGCCCATCGAACCTGTCCTGAACAAAATAAATGGCAGGAAGGGGAAAATATCATAACCCCTTCTGCTGAAAAACTCCTCCCTCATGTCACCTGTCCAGTTTGAGCCCTCAAGTTCCATACTGTCGGTGAAGAGCGCCCGGAGATGGTCTGAAAGAGGACCGGTAACAGGCTCAATGGAGTCTGACATCCTGTTCAGGAACCTGCTGACCGCATCCCTGCTGAAGTGGTCAATGACCGGGCCGCTTGCACCCGGTGCGCCGTTGATCACCTGCATGAAACCGTTGACCTGCACCAGTGCATAGAGCGCATGATCACCTTCGGGGATGAAAAGGTCAAAGAACTCCTCCCCGGTCCTGTCGGAGAGGTCCGTTATCTCATCGGTTGATGTGAGCGGGTCAGGCACCAGCATCAGGGAAAGCAGTGAATACTTTCTGCCAGGCCATGGGTTGCTGACAGCAGGGCCTGCCTCCAGAAAGATTTCTTCACGTGATACCGACAACTCCGCCGGGCCGCTGACCTTCCGTACGGTAATAACAACTATCTGTGACCGCTCCTCCTCTGCAGTATTCTCTGAGCCGAAAGGCCATCCCGAACCGACAATCAGGTCACAGGTCATCCCGAGCTGTTTCGCTTCGGTAAAAA
>DAIDJT010000262.1 GCA_027451265.1 Bacteroidales bacterium
TCAGGGGTAATTCTCAGCTGTGGACGCTGCTGCATCTTAAATATACCAAACACCTGTTCGCCGGCCACGGCGGATCAGGTGCATCAAACCAGAAGAGCGGCGCCGCCGGTGAGGATGTCATCATCGAGGTCCCCCTCGGCACAGTGGCCAGGGAGGAAGAGTCGGAGAAGATACTCTTTGAGATTACCGGTGACGGAGAAGAGAAGATACTCCTCAAGGGAGGACGCGGCGGCCTGGGCAACACCCACTTCAAGTCGGCCACCTTCCAGACTCCCCGTTTCGCCCAGCCGGGCGAACCCAGTCTTGAAGGATACTTCATCCTTGAGCTGAAGGTACTGGCTGACGTCGGTCTGGTGGGTTTCCCCAACGCAGGCAAGTCAACACTCCTTTCAGTGGTCAGCGCCGCAAAGCCCAAGATTGACAACTACCCGTTTACGACACTGACACCAAATCTTGGAATAGTACACTACCGCGACGACAAGTCGTTTGTGATGGCAGACATCCCGGGAATCATCGAAGGCGCAGCCGAAGGCAAAGGACTGGGCCACAGGTTCCTGAGGCATATAGAGCGCAACTCCGTTCTGCTTTTTATGATACCGGCTGACACTGAGGATATTGCAAAGGAGTATGCCATCCTGGTTGAGGAATTGCGCAAGTATAACCCGGAGCTCCTTGACAAGAATCGTGTGATGGCAATATCAAAATGCGATTTACTCGATGAGGAGCTTACTGATTCAATGAGGCCGCTTCTTCCGGGTGACATGCCGGTCGTATTCATCTCGTCGGTAAAGGGGACTGGCATCACCACGCTGAAGGACCTGCTCTGGAGGGCAATAAACAGTTGACAATGGTTGAACTCGACCGTACAATATTCCTTTTTCTCAACTCCCTTCACACGCCATTTCTTGACAGTGTGATGTGGATACTGAGCATGCGTACGGTATGGATACCGCTATATGCACTGATAATCTGGCTTCTTGCTGAAAAATACGGTAAGCGTGTCTGGATCCCGCTTGTCCTTGTGCCGGTATTGGTAGTGCTCACTGACCAGGGCTCCAACCTGGTCAAGAACCTTGTTGAACGCCCGCGGCCGTGTCATGAGCCGGCTCTTGCCGGAATGGTACACACGGTGAAGGGATATTGCGGCGGCATGTACGGTTTTGTTTCCGGTCATGCCACGAACACTTTCGGCATTGCAGCATTCACAATCCCGCTGCTACGGAGGAGATGGTATACGTGGACCATCATTATCTGGGCAATGGCTGTCTCCTATTCAAGGATATACCTCGGGGTGCATTATCCCGGTGATGTGCTCGGGGGAGCCCTGCTGGGCCTGGCTGTAGGCGCTGCCCTGGCATGGACGGCCCTGAAAATGAACAAAAGCATAAAACAATGAATATAATCAAGTCACTGTGGGTTTGGTTTTCAAGCATCACCTTCGTGCTGCTTGCCCTTCCCGTCGCGGTCATACTCTGGCTGCTGGCGCTTGCCTTTGACCGCCGGAGGCTGATGAATAACAGGTGGATGGTCATACAGGGGATAGTGCTCACAAAGATGAGTCCCTTCTGGAAAGTGATAGTTGACGGCCGTGAGAAGCTTGACCAGAAACAGGCTTACATAATCATCCCCAATCATCAGTCGCTTCTGGATATCGTCTTTTTCAACATGCTCCGGCATCGTCTGAGGTGGGTTTCCAAGGCTGAGATCTTCCGCGTGCCGGTAGTAGGGTGGGAGATGAAGATGGTCAAGTACATCGAACTGATCAGGGGTAACAAATCCAGCGTTGTAAAAATGATGGAAAAGTGTGTGGAGTCACTGCATGACGGCATCTCTGTGGTGATATTCCCCGAAGGTACACGCTCACTGACCGGCGCTATCGGGAAGTTCAAGACAGGCGCATTCCAGCTCGCTGTGAAGACTGATAAACCTTTGCTACCGGTGCTGATTGACGGCACAGGCGAGATCATGCCCAAGAAAGGTGGAATCATTTTCCGGAACCGCCGCATTGTAAGGATCAGGGTCCTGGATCCCATCTTCCCGGGGCAGTTCGGCACCGGCGACCCGGAGGAACTGGCCACAAGGGTACAGTCCATCATGGTTACAGCCATGGACCAGCTGCGAAGCGAAAAGTAACCAGGAATTTCGATTTGCCAATTGCGAGTTGCGATTTATGCGTGCATGCATCGCACCTCTCACACCCACAGACAGACAGAATCAATCGGAATTCGTACCTCGCACCTCGCACATCAGGGCATAATTCCCCGAGGTTGTTGATAAATCAGAAAAATTCGCCTTTCCTAATTCTTTATATTTGCCCCAAAATTTGGAATAATGGACGGCAATTATTCTGAGGAGAATATTAAAACCCTTGAGTGGAAGGAGCATATCAGGCTGCGGCCGGGTATGTACATCGGCAAGCTGGGTGACGGCTCGTCCCTTGATGACGGTATTTATGTCCTGCTTAAAGAGGTGATGGACAACGCGGTTGACGAATACATGATGGGCTTCGGCCGCAAAATAGACGTCAGCATTGTCGGTTTGGAGGTGAGGGTGCGCGACTTCGGCCGCGGGATACCCCTCGGCAAGGTGCTTGATGTATCCTCAAGGATGAACACCGGCGCCAAGTATGACTCAAAGGCTTTCAAGAAATCAGTCGGTCTTAACGGCGTGGGTATCAAAGCCGTCAACGCTCTCTCGTCATCGTTCATTATCAGATCATTCCGCGACGGCCAGGCAAAGGAGATAGAATTCAAATCAGGAGAGCTTGTAAGAGATGAACCCCTGAAGTCCACCGCCGAAGAGAACGGCACAGAGGTGATTTTCATCCCTGACGAGGCCATGTTCGGCAAATACCACTTCATCTCCGAGTACGTAGAGAGCATGATGAAGAATTATTCATACCTCAACGCAGGTATGATCATCAACCTCAACGGCAACAAGATAGTCTCGCGAAACGGCCTTGTTGATCTCCTCAATGACAACATGAACCGCGAGGGACTTTACCCGATCATCCACCTCAAGGGAGAGGATATTGAGGTAGCCATTACCCATGGCATGCAGTACGGCGAGGATTACTACAGCTTCGTAAACGGCCAGCATACCTCTCAGGGAGGCACGCACCTCATCGCTTTCCGCGAAGCGATAACACGCACGGTGAAGGAGTTCTTCAAGAAGGATTTTGATGCATCTGACATCAGGTCATCAATAATTGCCGCCATAGCAGTAAAGATCGAGGAACCTATCTTCGAATCACAGACCAAGACCAAGCTGGGCTCGAAGGATATGGGCCCCGACGGCCCCTCTGTGCGCAACTACGTGGTTGACTTCATCCGCAAAAACCTGGATGACTACCTTCACAAGAACGGCGAAACCGCCCGTATCATGCTGAAGAAGATACAGGAGTCGGAGAAGG
>DAIDJT010000263.1 GCA_027451265.1 Bacteroidales bacterium
CATGTTCGGTGAGGGTATCTCACGCACCGGAGAGATAATTGATCTCGGAACCGAGTTCAATATCATCAAGAAGAGTGGTTCATGGTTCTCCTATGGCGAAACGAAACTTGCCCAGGGGCGCGATGCCGTGAAAAAACTCCTTGAAGACAACCCCGAACTGGCCGAAGAAATCAAGGTGAAAATAACAGAGCAACTCAAAGAGAAAGCGAAATGAAAGAAGTGAAGCCTGCACTTCACTTCTCAATCAACCTAATTTAAAAACCGATAAATCAGACCGGTGATGCATGCCCGTGGCTGACATGCGTTATGGCTTGCTCCCAGGCCGGCCATTTAGTCAGAGAGTCAGGAACAGCATCCGATGGATATCTGGCAATACGTCAAATAAGCTTCGCAAATTACCCCCATTCAATTATCAATGCGTCCCTGACTCCTTGATCTGATTTCCAGATTATCAGGTTATACTACCAATCCCTCATCCGGTTACCGGTTTCCCCTGACCATGGTAAGCGTTCCCCTCCAGTGATGGAATGAGTTGTCAGGGAAAGAGTCCCTGTTGTAGTCGTCGGTGAAACCGCTGCCCGTTGCTCCTTCGAACCGGCCGGTGCCGCCCAGGATTACAAAAGGATCCTTGAAATAGGAATTGACATCTGCAGGGTGGTAGTCAAGCCTTCCGCTAAGTACCTGTCCGGCACACGATGCATACAAAATGTCTCCATTGGCAGCTGTGAAATAAGCTACCATGTGATGTAACGGATACACGCTGGAGACAAAGTCAAAACAGAACTCAAAATAATGTGTGAAGTTTCCCAGCTGTGTTCCCGTTCCGGAGCCTTCATTTATGACCATACCGATCATTATACCGTCCTGAGGTTCCCACGCTCCGCATGAAGCTTCAGGGCCTGCGTACATGTACGTACCCACAAAATCTGCCCTGAATGGTACCGTGACCGCTTTAGTCTCAGCCTTCGCTTTCTTCAGGCTGACATTCATCTCATTGCCTTCATCCTTTGAACATGAAAAGACTATGCATAGTGCACACAGGGAAAAAATGACTGTACTTGTAGTTTTCATTTCCGATTGGTTTGGTTAATCTGCAATCAATACCGCAGGTCAAGTTCGCAGATCCAGGGCACATATACATTGCTCACGGTACCGTAATGTTTGCCCTGTGTACCGTCATTTTGCCAGGTGTCCCCAATCCGTTGCCAAAAGTCCCGGCGACTGTCCGGCGAGACCGGATAAACAATAAGTGACAGGTATTAGTTGCGGATATCGCTCGGGTTTACTCCAAACTCCCTTGTAAATGCCTTGCTGAAATGTGACACGTTCTTGAACCCTGCCCTGTAAGCCGCTTCTGCCACTGTCAGGTTTGAGGAATTCAGAAGATGTCTTGCCTTGTGAAGCTTCATCCTGAGATAGTAGTCATGCGGACTCTGCGAGGTGAGAATCCGGAATTTGCGGTACAACTGGGTACGACTCATATTAAGCTGTTCGCAGAGGCTGTTGATGTCAAAACTGTCATCAGCCAGGTGGATGGTCATTACCTCATTGATTCTTTTTATGAAACTGTCCTCGAGTTTGAAATTATGGTTATTGTCCGGCGGAGGCATCCCTGTAACTGAGTACCTTGAGTATAACAGCCTGCGCTGTTTGATGAGCATCCTCAACTCGGCACGGAGTTCTTCCCTGTTGAAAGGCTTGGCAATATAGGCATCAGCGCCCCGTGCCAGTCCCTCAACCCTGGAAGCCACGTCGGCTTTTGCCGTAAGGACGACGACAGGGATATGGCTCGTCCGGGGATCGTTTTTTAGCTTATCCAGCATTTTGATCCCATCGAGTCCTGGCATCATCACATCTGTCACGATAATATCCGGAACTGTTTCACAGGCTCTCTCAAAACCCTCGAGCCCGTCACCTGCAGCTGTAACTTCGTAATCATCGGCAAGAATTGTCATCAGGTAACTGATGACATCCTCATTGTCCTCGACAATGAGCATCAATGGATTCCTGTCGTCCCAGGGAGACAGGGATGAGCTGACAACTGATTTTGCATGGTTGCCTGGTGCGGTATGGAACTGACTTCCCGTGAACTGGTACTTGTCTGTTGCGTCAGATATTTCGGCTGTAGTGGTGATTGGCAGTTCAACCACAAACTCAGAACCTTCACCATAGATGCTATCAACCCTGATGGTGCCGTTAAGCAGGGAAACCAGCTCCCTGGTCAGGGCAAGGCCAAGGCCCGATCCCGGGATCTTCTGGCCGGCGGTTACCGGTTCCCGCGTAAAGCGGTCAAATACGAACGGCAAAAATGTCTCAGTAATGCCAGGGCCATTATCGCTGACACGTATTTCATATTTGTTTCCGGAGAACTGGTCCGTTGTAATCACTACTCTTCCACCCGGGTGGGTGAACTTAAGAGCGTTGGTAATCAGGTTTGAAACGATTTTAAAGATCGCATCCTGGTCATAGTCAAGAACCATCTCCTTATGCCCTGTGATATATTCCAGTTCTATCCCCTTCGATTCGGCAAATGAACGGAAAAGCTCAACAATATGCCTTAGGTGCAGGGTGACGTCAGCCCTGACCAGGTTTACCGGCATGGCCTTCGCTTCGAGCTTAGCCAGGTCAAGCATCTGATCAACAAGGTTAAGGAGGATGCGGGCATTTCTGTCTATTGTTCTGCTTCCCTTTTCCAGCCATTGAACCGGGTCACTGTTTATCAGGTCATTCATCCCCGTTATGACAGTCAGCGGTGTCCGGAACTCATGTGAAATGTTGGTATAGAGCCGTTTCCTTGCCTCATCTATTTCCCTGAGACGTGTGTTCTCAAGCTGCTCAAGCCTGATGCGCTGCGAGATGAAATTCAGCACAAAAATCATTGCAAAGCCTGTGATCCATAAAATATTTATCACAAACAGTGAGATGTTGACCTGCGGAGTCATCTCAGGCGGCACAGTCAGCCGGGGATGAAGCACCCCGGCAAGTATCACGGTAGTTATATAAACTGAATAGATGAAAATTGAATGTCTTTTCTCCTTGTAATTAAGAGTAAAGAACACAAGAGCCAGTCCTACCAGAACAAGCCCGCCGGAATAGGGAATGCCTCCAAGTTTAAGAATTGTATAGAAGGTTACCAGTGCAACCACCGTCTGGTTAATCAGTTGCCAGACCACACTCAAGCGCCTGATCAAAAGAGGTGCTATGACACCCTGCAGGTAAACCAGTGACAGGAACAACCCGTAATATATTATGATCCTGAGCTCCGGGAAAAAGATATGGTAAACAATTGTAAGCAGGAGAATCATTGAGGTGACAGCAACACTTGAAATCCAGTAAATTTTCTGCTGGGCTACAATATGCTTGTCTGCACCCGGGTAACTGAAC
>DAIDJT010000264.1 GCA_027451265.1 Bacteroidales bacterium
ATAATGGTAATCACCGGCGGGGGAGAAGCCGGTGATTACCGATGTACTCCGTTAAAGTGTCGGCGAATTGTTGTTTGACGCTCCCTTGGTTCTGGTAAGCAGCGTGAATTTTGTAGTTGCGCCGTCAGGTTTGCATCCGTATGACTGTTCGGTGGCAAGTGCAGGAATCACCATGTTGTCAATCACGAATCCCTGCGGAGTCTCCAGCCACACTTCGTCACCGCCAGATCCGAGACCGAAGTTTGAACCGGCAGGATTGGCAGAAGCGGCATCATCAACAACAAATACATAAAATCCTCTGGCCGGGAGTGTTGTTCCGGCCGGGACCTCCATCTTGGGCTTCGTGCCTGCCTGGCCGCCGTTGTCATAGATTTTATATCCTGAAATATTAACATTGACATCGGAGTTGTTATAAATCTCAATCCAGTCGAGTTCAGGATCGGCACCCCTTGAGTAGGCTTCATTTATCACTATAGACGGTGCACCCACTGTATATGCATTCGTTGAAGCAGGTGCATCGGCAGGAAGAGTCCCGGTAAGATCCGAGACATTGGTTGCAGAAACATAATACTGCACAACGGTTGAAGGTGCCTGTGGCGGAATTTTCCCTGAATACTGGTAATTGCTTCCGGCAGTCATGTTAACGGCGGTAAAGCTTCCATTGCCGGCCTTGTACATGAGTTTAACCTCAGTTACTCCCTTCAGATCGGTCACCCTCGCTGTCACTGTCACCTCATCCGTGGTTCCGGGAGCCTGTGGTGCAATTAACAAATTTGAAATTGTGGGGGGGCCAACATATACCTCATCTTCAACGCATCCGGTAGCAAAGATGGCAAGAGAGGCTATCATCAGAACTAAGTACTTTGTTTTCATATTGTAATTATGTTTTATTCTTGTAATTAAATCAGGTATTTAAGCCATACAATTAAAAGTCTATCTCGCAGCGGATGCTTAAGAAGCTGAAATCCTCACCGGCTTTACCGGCTGCATCGATGACCTGTGCGGGGTTTTTCGTCAGGTTTCCGTCAATGTCATGACCTACGAAGAGCTTGCCTTTGCCGTTAGCGTACCTGTCATGGTTGAGGATTGCATAGTTGAGCATGAATTTGACGTTTTCATTTGCATGCCAGTTAAGGCCCATCGTATAACCGTCAGCTGCACCGCCCATAATGCCCTCAGGCCTGCTGTTAAGGTCAATGTAATCATACCTGAATGCAAGTTCAAGGTCACCCCATTTCTTACCCCTTGAAGGCTGGGTAAATTCACCTGCTGCAGCGTCATAGGTATGCTTTCCGCCAAACATCAGCCAGCTTCCGTAAACATAGAATCCTCCGAATTTTTCATCACCGCCGTCTGATTCAAGGGTCACCTTGTTGGAGATGTATTCACCCTGTAACCTGAGTCCCTTATAATGGGCTGCAAGCTCAAGTCCGCCCATGAGGGCATGGTCAACGTTTGCAATATCATCAGTATCAAGATATTTCTTCCTGTTGATTGATGTCAGGGACCTGGTGCTGTACCTGAAGGAGCCGGGGAGCTCGGCATCAGTGGTGGGTGTACGGTAAGATCCTGCCATGCCGAAGTGAAGTCCGAAATCAGGATTTGCATAGCCTGGCATCAAAACGATTCTGCCTGTATAGGAATAACCTTCATCTACGCCAAAGTCCTTGTTTGCATCCTCGGAAAAGGTTCTCTCTTCGAGGCCGCCAATGTTCTGAAAGCTGATGCTTCCCAGTGCCAGGAACCAGTTCTTGTAGTATGAGCCCATAATTCCTATGTGGCGTGACGGGCCGAATGTGGCAACCACGTTAGCCCTTTCAATAAAGGTGAGGTACCTTGATGTGGTTGTCGTCTCCATTGAGAATGGCTCCTTGAAGTTGCCAATCTGGATCTCAAGGCCGTCACCTTCCGAATGCTTGTTAAAGCTGTATTTAAGGTAGGCATCCTTAAGTTCAAGTTCCGAGTTGGAGATATCCATGTCAATCTCGCCGTACCAATGTTCCCCGAAGAGGGTTTTGAAGGCCATGCGGGCCCTGCGTATCGAAGTTCCGTTACCTATCGGATTATAGGTATCGCCAAAGAAAACGGCTCCGTCTGCCTGAACACGTATATCGGTCCATACCCGTGACTTCTGATCTTTTGATTCAAAGACCAGGACGCCGTTTCTTCTCTCTGCATGCAAGGGTGTTCTTGTTACAGCGACACCGTATTCATTGTAGCGGACAGTGTCTTTGTCCTGCCCTGAAATCATGCCGCCTGTTCCCATAATGAATGTGAACAGCAGCACAGAACTGATTAATTGCGGTTTCTTCATAATTGTTTTGTTAAATGTTGTTTATAAATTGAGTTAGACTGGCTTTTCTGTCGAGTCCTAGTTTTTTTCTCAGCCTGTACCTGTTGATTTCAACGCTTTTAGGTGAGATATTGAGAAGTGTTGCGATCTCTTTTGATGATATTCCGAGCCGGATCAGGACAGCAAGCCTGATTTCGTTTGATGAGAGATCCGGATAGAGCTGGGCTATCCTCCCCATGAAATCCTTGTGCATCTTTTCGATCCGGATATTGAAATCTTCGACCTTATCGGCAAAGCTCATCCTCTGCCTGATTTCAATCTCCAGTTTCTTCAGCTTCTCATCCTTTATTTCATTTCGCTTTTCGCTCAACAGTTCCCTGAGACTTCCGCTGACTTTTTCAAAATACTCTTTCTGTTCCACAATGCTCATCGCATAGTTGATCAGGTCTCTTCTTTTGTTCTCAACCTCATTTTGCAGGTACAGGTTTTCAACCTGCACAGATCGTATCTCGGCATCAGTCAGTGCCTGCCTTGCGATAATGTTCTCCTTTTCCCTTTCAAGAAGCTCTCTTTCTGCTGACAGCCGCTTTTTCTGCTGCCTGAAGGTATAAGTCAGGAGGACTGAAAGGAATGCCAGGGCCAGCAGTGAGATTCCCGGCCAGATAAGATTAATGTGTTTGGTAGTGGCAGAGATAACGCTGCCGGTTGCAGCAGGTATTACAGCGGCTGCTTCGCCCGTATCGGCGACACTTCCTACATTGAGATTGAACAGGTTCCTGACAAAGAAAAGTGCAAGAAAGGAAAAGAGACCGGCAGCTACAGGCGTCAGCACCCATCCTGCAACAATGCCCCTGATAGTTTTAAATTTTATCTCGTTGACACCCTTGATCAGACCAATACCTATTATTGATCCTACAATCACCTGTGAGGATGAAACCGGCACCAGTGGTATCGGGGGAAGACCGATTCCCTTCAGCATCTCTGACAATGATGTGGAGGAGAAAATGAAAAGCACCACTGCCTGGGTAAATACCGTAACTATTGCAGCTTCTGCAGAGAGTGCCATAATGCCATTTCCCACCTTAATCAT
>DAIDJT010000265.1 GCA_027451265.1 Bacteroidales bacterium
AGCCCCGGCAGGAACCGACCGCCGCAGAATTGCCGGTTAAACCTGCTGCCCCCTTCAGGGACCGGCCGCTGCAGAATTGCCGGTGACACCGGCAAACCGCCGGACCGGCACTCAAATCAGTGCATTATCTTGAATACCAGTTCCCGCAACAGGTCACCGGCGTCACTGCCTGCTTCGCCGAACCCTTTCGCCTTAAGGTCATATGATCGGATCAGCGAGATGATATTCATGCATGCCCCCACGCTGTAAAGGGCTGCCGCAGCCTTGAAGTCCCTGACATAACCCGGATATGTCTTAAGCATCGCAACAACATTGCCGTCACTCTTGTCCTTGAGGCTGTGGTAGATGAGCACACGGCTGAAGCTCGAGAAGAGAACGGGAAAAATCAGCGGAATGATCTCCTTCTTCGAATGGCCGGCATAATAGTTCACCACCCTGGCCGCCTTCAGCGGATCACGGTAGACGATGGCCCTCCACAACTCATTGGGGGTGTAGTCTTTGCTGATACCGATGCTTTTCTCTATCAGGTCAGTTGTGATGCGGGGATTCTCCCTGGGTAGCGAGATGATCAGCTTGTCAAGCTCATTGGCAATTTTCCCGAGATCATTGCCGAGGAACTCGGAAAGGAGCCTCGATGCGTCAGGGCCTGCCATAATGCCCCTGTCAGTCAGGTACCTGTCAATCCATCCGGGGATCTGGTATTCAGGAACCTTGTCCGACTCAATGTACCACCCCTTTTTGGAGAGCGATTTATAGAGAGATTTCCTCTTGTCAAGGTCCTCATACTTGTAGGCGATGACGAGGATTGTTGAACCGAGAGGGTTTTCCAAATAAACAAGCAGGTCATCTATCTTCTTCAATCTCTGTGCTTCGCGGACGATCACAACCTGCTGGTTGGCCATCATCGGGAAACGCCGGCAGGTCTCAATAACCTGGGTCACTGACACATCGAGGCCGTACAAAACGGTCTGGTTAAAGGCTTTCTCCGACTCGTCAAGCACCTTTTCCTCGATGAAATCCGTAATGAGGTCAATATAATAAGGCTCCTTCCCGGCGAGGAAGTAAACGGGTTTGTAGATCTTGTTGCGCAGATCCCTCAGTATCTCCTTGTAATCGGCAGCCATCAGAACCGGAGGTGTTTGACCGAAATGCCATTATCCTTTATTTCCGTAAGTGCCTCTATGCCAATGCGAAGATGCGTATCAGAAAACTGGCTGGTAACTTTCTGGTCGCTCTCGCCGGTCTTGATGCCGGTGGAGATCATTGGCTGGTCGGAAACGAGCAGGAGCGCCCCGGTGGGGATCTCGTTGGCAAACCCTACAGTAAATATCGTGGCTGTCTCCATGTCAATGGCCATCGCCCTTGTCTTGACAAGGTATTTCTTGAAACGGTCATCATATTCCCAAACCCGCCGGTTTGTTGTGTATACTGTGCCGGTCCAGTACTCCAGGTTGTTCCTGACGATAGCGGCGGAAACAGCGCTCTGCAGCTTGAACGCCGGCAATGCCGGGATCTCAATAGGCAGGTAGTCATTCGAAGTACCGTCGCTCCTTATTGCAGCAATGGGAAGGATCAGGTCGCCCAGCTTGTTCTTCTTCTTCAGTCCTCCGCACTTGCCGAGGAAGAGCACAGCCTTGGGCTGGATGGCGCTGAGGAGATCCATCACCGTGGCGGCATTGGGGCTCCCCATGCCGAAGTTTATAATGGTTATCCCGCCGGCAGTGGCGTTGGGCCAGTTTTTGTCCTTGCCTTCAACGGGCACATCGTTCCACCGGGCAAAGGTTTCGACGTAGTGGGTGAAATTGGTAAGCAGGATGAACTCGCCGAATGAGCCGAGCTCTTTTCCCGTGTAGCGGGGCAGCCAGTTGTTTACTATATCTTCCTTGGTTCTCATGTACTAAGATGCTGTTTGTTTATATTTGCCCTGCCTAAGGGTAACCAAAAATACAACAAAAGTTGAAACCGCTGAAACTGCCTCCCTGTTCACTGCGGATAAAAGAGGGTCCGGGCAACAGGCTTGTATATGATGCCCTGCGGAAGAAGTATGTGACGCTGACACCGGAGGAGTGGGTGAGACAGCACTTTGTCAATTACCTGACCGCTTTCCTCGGCTATCCGCCCGGGCTGATAAAGATTGAAACATCATTCAGGTTACACGGTATGTTGCGGCGGGCTGACATCCTGGTACATGACCGGGCAGGTGAACCGGTTCTCATTGTTGAGTGCAAGGCACCGGAGGTGAAGATCACCCAGGAGGTATTTGACCAGGTGATAAATTACAACTTCAGCTATTGCGTCAGATACCTCGTTGTAACAAACGGCATTACCCACTTCGCGGGGAGGATAGACAGCGCAAAGCGAAGTTTTGATTTTCTTGACCGGATCCCCGATTACGAAACCTTAGCACGGACAGAGTCATGACCGATGTGACCTGTGCGGTTATCCGCAATGATGAAGGGCTGGTGCTTGCCGTCCGCCGTGGACCTGGGATGGGCAATGCCGGAAAGTGGGAATTTCCCGGGGGAAAGACCAGGGCAGGTGAGGATAATGAAGATTGCATTCTCAGGGAGATAGACGAGGAACTTGGGATGGACATCGTCATTTGCGGAAAGCTGAATGACGTTGAACATGATTACGGCAACAAGCAGATAAGGCTGATTCCTTTTATCTGCGATACCCTGGCATCGAAGCCCGATCTCCGGGAGCATGATCAGTTCAGATGGATGCTTCCGGAAGAACTTGTGACTCTTGACCTGACGGCTGCCGACATTCCGGTTGCGGTACAGTATGCTGCAGGATACAGGTGTGCGGATAACCGCGAAAAAGAGGACGTGACTGCGCAACTGACAGCAGAGGCAGGGGATGAACTGGCAAGGATGATGGGGCGGATCAGCAGTGTGGAAGAGATTACCATGGTGGCACGCTAAGCCATTAACGACACCAGCCTGTTGTCACAGCTTGTGACTCTTTCATCAAGCACTGAAAAGAGGGTGGGATTCATGTCATCATGGGCCCTCTCGAAGGTTGTTGACACTGACCCGAAGGTGATGGTTCCATACCTGTCAATGATCATCGACTCACTACCCGGAGCACCCAATGAGAGCGTACAACGGTCATTCATGAGGGTGTTGACGAAGAGCGAGATTGCTGATATCCCTCAGTCTCACCATGCAAAGCTGATCGAATACTGCATGACGGCCATGCGCGGGCAGAACATTCCTGTTGCGCCCAAGGCATACGGGATGGAGTTACTTGCATCATTCTGTTCACTTTATCCCGAGATGGCCAACGAGGTTGCCGGTGCTGTACAGATTGCCATCAATGATGCGGCCGGCGGAATGAAAGCCGCAGGACGGAAGGTCATATTGA
>DAIDJT010000266.1 GCA_027451265.1 Bacteroidales bacterium
AAATCATCGTGATCGAGAACGGCGGCGAGCCGTTTCATTTCGAGGAGCTTTCCCGCTGCCTGCGCGGGTTTCCCTCGGTACGCCTCTATAAGATGGCCGAGAACAAGTTCTTCGGTGAGGGGAACAACATCGGCATCAGTTACCTGAGAATAACCATTGGTGCCTCTGACCTGAGTGACAGGGTGTTTACCTATTGTGACCTGCCGGCCGGTGAGACTGATCCGCAAATGGAGAGGTTCAGCATTGAGCCTGAGAAAGAAGACCTGATTCCCGTCCTGAAGGAGATACTGGCAATAAATCCTTCGCTGAAGATAATGGGTTCACCCTGGACCGCCCCTCTGTGGATGAAGACCAACAACGCCTCAGTGGGAGGAAGCCTGAAGCATGAGTGGTTTGATGCCTATGCAAAGTATTTTGTTAAGTACATACTGGCAATGGAGGCTGAGGGTATCAAAATAGATGCTGTAACTGTTCAGAATGAGCCGTTGTATGGCGGCAATAATCCAAGCATGGTAATGACTGCTGCGGATCAGGCCCTTTTCATCAGTCAGAACCTTGGTCCGGCCTTCTCCGCGGCAGGGATCACAACCAAAATCATCATTTATGACCATAATGCTGACCGCACCGATTACCCACTGGATGTAATGAATGATGCCGGGGCAAGGCAATTCATTGATGGATCGGCATTTCACCTCTACGGAGGTTCAATTGAGGCACTCAGCGCCGTTCATGATGCTTACCCCTCTAAGAATCTTTATTTTACGGAGCAGTGGGTAGGAGGGCCCGGAAACCTTGCCGGGGATCTCAGCTGGCACGTTGAAAATCTCATCATCGGTGCAACCCGTAACTGGTGCCGCAATGTGTTGGAATGGAACCTGGCCTCTGATCCCTCATATGACCCTCATACTGAAGGAGGATGTGACAGATGTCTCGGGATGGTGACTCTGAGTGGGAACAATGTCACAAGGAACCCGGCATATTATATTATTGCCCATGCGGCCAAGCATGTAAGACCGGGATCAGTCAGGGTATCAACCAATTCCATGAGCAACTTGCCCAATGTGGCTTTCCTTACCCCAGGCGGGAAAAAGGTGCTTATCGTACTGAACACAATACCTGACAAAAGGAATTTTAACGTAAAGTTCAGGGGAAATACCCTTCCGCTAAGTCTTGATGGCGGCGCGGTGGGTACGTGGATCTGGTAGTCCCTTATTCCTTCATCACATTTCGCAGGAAACTCCCTTCACGGGTAAAAATACTTACCAGGGGTGCGGTTCCGCAATGTCCCCTATTCGGCTTTCACAGCCTCGATAAGCAGGTTTCTCCTGAATTCAACGTTGATACGCGGATTCTCAGAGTCAACCGTCCCCAGGTCCTTGCCGTTTACATAGTCTGTAATCCTGTATTTGCCTTTATCAAGGCCTCTCAGTTCAATCTCCCCTTTCCATTCAGGGCTGTAAAATGCGTAATACAGCGTGTCGGCTTTCCTTATGACATGAGCCTCCGGACGGTCATACCCGATATCATACAATGAGCCCAGATAATCTCCTTTTGGCAGCATCTTGCTGTTGTAGATTGATATCCATTTTTTCCAGGTTGCCTCCTTTTCCGGGGTCAGAACAAAATGGCCTTCCGTAACATAAGGATTATCCTTTGGCCAGGTGAACTTTGTACCCAGAACGGCACCGATACCTATCTGTGTGCCGAAGTCATCACCGCCGTCACTTAGTTCCACATGGTCTGCATAATAGGCAGTTTTGCCAAGCAGTGCCTTGTACGTTTTTCCCTTCAGGCGGATCTGCCAGCTCGAGGTGGGGTCAGATGCCACCGTCTGATTGGTCCATGGCATGTTGAAATAGGACATGGCATCACCACAGGGGCATATCTGCAGAACGGCATCCGGCTTGAATGACCGTGCAGTGTCATAGATCATTTCAAAAAACCGGGGCAGCTTCTCGTATGACTCCATCGGGTCAGCGAGGTCATGTTTCCAGTTGTAGTCAGGGGGTGCACAGTTCAGGTGCTGTCCGTCCATCTTCAGTCCGTCAAAATCCCAGTCCTTAAGGAACATTTTGAGAACCTCATTCGTATGATCAAGGGTTTTCCTGTACACGGGTGACATATAATAGCTGTCCCACCATGTTATGTACTGCGGTGCTCCGTCTTCAGTTTCAAGCAGGATATCCGGGTTCCGGGCCAGAAGTTTGCTTCCGGGATCTACTGCCAGGGGAGCCCACCACAGTTTGGCCTTCAGCCCCATTGCATGGATCTTGTCAACGAGCCTGCGCATGTCAGCGCCGCCGCGGGGGAATTTGTCCCTGACAACATCCCAGTCGCCTTCAGCCTGCTGAAACCCGTCATCAATATCGACCCATTTCAGTCCCAGTTCCTTAACCTTTGGCAATGTTCCGACTATTTCGTCAACCGTGAATCTGCGCATATAGCCCCATGCGCACCAGACAGCTTCATAGGCTTCCTCTTCCACCGGGGCCAGCCTGATGCCTGTTGCCTGCATATACCTTGAATATTCCTGAAGGGTATTGTAGCTGTCGCCTTTGTGCGTCATCACAAATGTGCTGAAGGTGTTCAGGGTATCGCCTGCCGCCAGTTGCAACGGATTCCTGTATTCAAATTCTATATCAATCCTGACAAAATCGTCATCCCGGTTTTTGCTTACGGGAAGGGAGACCATGCGCGGCACCAGGTCAGTATGCCCCACAGCCAGTCCTGCATCCCTCCGCCAGATGTCCACAACGGGTATCCCTCCACCGTAATCGGTGTTGTTCATGCCCATGAAATTCTTCTGTGAAAATGTGGAGTCAACAGGTAAAATCCAGTCCTTCCTTTCACTCGTTGAGCTTCCCTGGAATGACCAGAATGCCGGCGAATCACCGTTGTCCTGTATCCTGTAGTCATGGTTCACCCACCTGGTCACCGGCACTTCGCGCGTGCCCTTGTTCACATACTGAACTTTATAGAATGCCATGTCAGGGAATGAATCAAACACTGTTACCGAAACGATCTTTTCAATCATGAAGCCGTTTCCTTCATAATCACCGGTCAGCACAGTCTTCTGTCCTTTTCCGGCCGGCTCTTCAACCGGCGTTGTGGCTGATTTCCGGAGTTTGAATTCTGAGACCCTGAAATCAGGTGTGACCAGGTATTCCGATGTCATGAAATCCTGCATCATGGCTTTCCCCTGAGTGGATGCATTTGAGATCCTTGTCTGCATCTGTTTGTTGAACTCGATCTTCAGGCTGCCGTTTTCCACCATGGCAGATTTGTTGCATGATGTTAGGGCAGCAACGGTGATTGCTAGTGTCAGTGCGATGTATTTCATAGTATGA
>DAIDJT010000267.1 GCA_027451265.1 Bacteroidales bacterium
GAGAAAATGAGCTACCGCGATGTGCTGGCAACTCTCCGTGAGGCGGGCCTCGATTCACTGCCAGGCGCCGGCGCCGAGATTCTCTCCGACAGGGTCAGGAAACTCGTTTCGCCGGCCAAGGCCACCGTCGCCGAATGGCTGGGAGTGATGAGAGAAGCCCACAGACTCAACCTGCCCACCTCTGCAACAATGATGTTCGGCCATGCCGAAACTGTGCAGGAACGGCTTGAACATCTCGACCTGCTGCGGAAACTTCAGGATGCCCGCCCAGAAGGGCATGACGGATTCATAACCTTTATACCATGGCCATTCATGGACCGGGGTACCAGGCTGGCAGAAAAGGATGGAATACGGAGCACGGTAACTGCTTCGGAGTATCTCAGGCTGATTGCCCTCAGCCGGCTGATGCTTGACAATATCCCGAACATCCAGGCTTCAATACTCACCGTGGGAAGGGAGACGGCGATGATCTCGCTGCACTGCGGTGCCAACGACCTTGGATCAGTGATGATAGAGGAGAATGTGGTGAGTGCCGCCGGTGACCCGTTCCGGGTCAAACCGGAGACCATGAAACAGATAATACGGGAGGCCGGGTTCATCCCGGTAAGGCGCGACCAGCGCTACATTCCGGTTGAGGAATAAGTAGAAGAGAGTTGCGAATTGCGAATTGCGAGGTGCGAATTGCGAATTGCGAGGTGCGAATTGCGAGGTGCGAATTGCGAGGTGCGAATTGCGAGGTGCGAGGTGAGAATTGCGAGGTGCGGGGTGCGAGGTGCGAATTGCGATTTCCCTATTCAGGGCGCTTATTTAACGTATACATCAGTGCCTCCACCTGGCGGAGGAGTTCCCGCTTGTCATCACCGGGGGCATATACGAACCCCGTGACAACCACTGCCCTGGTAGTGGCAGAATCAATAAAGGCATAAGAGATAAAGGGCCCACCCATAAAGCCGCCTTCCAGAGTCCATAACCCCCTCATTTCTATGTAATCAGTCTCATTGCGTCTGAATGAGCGGCAACTGACCGGCACCTTCTGTTCTATAACCATGAATGACCCGCCGTCAGGCCCCTTCACCTCGTCTGACAAACGCCTCTGGGTGAGATCGGCAAGCTCAATACAACCTATCCTCGGGGCCTTGCGGTCAGTGACGGAGACCATGACCGACTGGGTGGTTGATGGGGTTTCGGCTGAGATCATCATTATCCCTTCACGGTTGAAATCAGGTTTCCAGCCTGAAGGTAATACCAAATCCCACCTGGTATCACCGGCATTCAGGATACTTCTCTCCTTCCCTGCTGAATTCGTAAGCCATGATATCAGCCTCTCCCTCTCTGCATCATTAATGCTTCGGCGGATGGCATCACCATGATCACGTATGGTTGCCGCAAGTGATGCGGTATCAGCTGCTGTAACGGTCACAACAAGCTGCGTCTCAGCCCATTTGTTTCTGGTATAGGTCACAACAGGTTTCTGCAGGCCGGGCCCGGTGCTGACCTGTATGATATTACGGTGAGATACATAAATATCACGAAACCCGGCAGAATTTACCGGTAATATGGTGAACGCCGGCTCAGGCTGCGGCAGGCCGACAAGCAAGGGGCTGACCTGTTCCCTTATGGCTTTCCCGGGGCCTCCGTCCCACATGAACTTGTCCATAACCACGAGGACTTCCCCCGTGGCGCCGGTAACGTTGGGGAGTGTCCTGGTGAGTGACGAATCCCCGCATGAGACCAGAAACACCGTAATAAGAACCACTAAATCCAGAAGTCTGTTCATTTCAATTTCTTTCAAATAAAAAGCCTGCACTTTCATGCAGGCTTAAATATAAGCTTTTCTTGCCCTAGTTTTCTTTCCCTGTGCCCTTTTCGGAATCAGTATCAGACGCGGTGTCCTTGGCTTTCTTAAACTCCTTGAGTCCCTGCCCTATCCCCTTCATCAGTTCGGGAATCTTCCGTCCGCCGAACAACAGCACAACTACCACCAGTATCAGGATTATTTCGAAAGGTCCGATCTTTGACATATCTCAGTGTTTTATGTTTATGCAAATGTACAAAATCTTCTCATCCGGTGTTCAATTCACCGAAATTATCATTTTCTGATAAGCTTCAGGATATCATTGCCATTGGCGAAGATAAGCAGGGCAAACAGAATGACCATACCTGCTATCTGGGCATACTCCATGAACTTGTCGCTTGGCTTCCTGCCTGTCACCACCTCGAAGATAAGAAACATCACATGCCCTCCGTCAAGAGCAGGAATGGGAAGGATATTCATTACAGCCAGGATAAGTGAGAGAAATGCAGTCAGGTTCCAGAACGACTGCCAGTTCCATTGGCCCGGGAATATGCTCCCGATGGTAATGAATCCGCCCAGTGATTCGTATCCCTTGGTATCCTTGGCAAAGATCAGCTTGAACTGTTTGAGGTAATCACCGGTGGTCTTCCAGCCTTTTGATATTCCCGCCGGAATGGCTTCGAAGAAATTGTAATGCTTTGTACTCAGCTCAAAAATATTCGCAGCTTCACGGTATACACCCAGTATGCCGGCACTGGTTGTAGTGACGGAAATATCCTTCAATCCCTCGCCACGCTTTACTGATACAGTGACGGGGCTTGCCCTGTGCTGTGCAAGGTAGGCCTGGAACTCATCATACCATTTGAACGGATTACCGTCAAGGGCAATTATCTCGTCACCCTTCATAAGCCCGGCAGCCGCGGCAGGTGATTCATCCGCAATCGCGGAGATGACAAACGGGCCGAAAGGTATCCTTGCATCGATAATATCAGGGTTTTTGAGAAGGACAGGAATGAACTCACGCCTGATGGGGATGTCTACCCGTTCGCCGTCACGGTCAACGGTTATCACCTTGCGTTCATTCAGAAGGATGTCAGGTATGATAGTGTAAAAATTGTCAACCTCCTTCCCGTCAATGGAGATAATCCGGTCACCGTTCCGCAATCCCATTGCATATCCGGTAGAGTCAGTCAGTATCCCGTACTTCACGTTCGAGGCGGAGAGATAGGTCTCTCCCCAGAGGCTCAGAACGGCGACATAAATCAGTAAAGCGAAGATGAAGTTGAAAAAGACGCCGCCAAGCATGATCATAAGCCTCTGCCATGCTTTCTTTGACCTGAACTCATACGGCTGGGGAGGCAGTTTCATCTGCTCGCGGTCCATACTCTCATCTATCATCCCGGATATTTTCACATACCCGCCCAGCGGTATCATCCCGATGCCGTATTCCGTTTCGCCGTACTTCTTCTTGAAAATGGCCCATGGCCAGTCAAAGAAGAGATAGAACTTCTCAACCCTTGTTTTGAACAGACGGGCGAACAGAAAA
>DAIDJT010000268.1 GCA_027451265.1 Bacteroidales bacterium
GTATCTCCTCAGGGGTCTGGTAGAGCCATTTGCGGGGCTCCGTGAACCCTTCCCACTCCCTGGGTCCGTCAGGCCTGGGATAGGAGGTCATATATACTGCCGTACCGGCGATGGGCAATGACCCCTTGCCACCCGCAATGCGGTCACGGATCTCTCCCCCGGTGCCGGTGGAGGCCCCGTTGAAGGGCTCGACAGTGGTGGGGAAGTTATGGGTTTCTGCCTTCAGCGTCAGGACAGACTGAAAATATTTAACCCCGAACCAGTCGGGTTTGTCCTGGGTTGCCGGGGCAAACTGCTCGGCAACAGGCCCGTCAAGAAAAGCACAGTTGTCCTTGTATGCTGAAACAACGTGGTTGCGGTTCTCATTCGTGGTGCGCCTGATAAGGTCGAAGAGTGATGATTTGTGCTCCTGGCCGTCAATAATGAAAGTGCCGTTGAAAATCTTGTGACGGCAGTGCTCGGAGTTGACCTGGGAGAAGCCGAAAACCTCGCTGTCAGTCAGTTTTCTTCCGAGGGTGTGGCTGAGGTTTTCAAGGTATGAAATCTCTTCGCGACTGAGAGCCAGTCCTTCCCGTGTATTGTAAGCGGCGATGTCATCAATCTCCCTGACAGGCTCCGGCTCATGATGAACTGTGAATATATCCTGGTCGAGGCCATGATAAACCCTTTGCAGCATGGGGTCATGATCCGGGTTGTCACCGGCGGCGGAAATGTATTCTTCGATCCTGGCTATCCCGGTCACTGACATATTCTGGGTTATCTCCACGGCGTTGGTGCTCCAGGGGGTGATCATCTCCCTTCTGGGCCCGATAAATGTGCCGATTACTGAATCAGCTTCAAGAAGGGCAGCGTTGCCGAACAGCCATGACAGCCGGTCTGTTTCTTCCGCAGTGAGTTGCCTGTCTGCTTCAACAGCAATTATATTTCCGGTGGAAGTTCTGAAGAAAAGTACGCTCTTGCAGGTCATAATATGCTTATATGTAAGGCATTAACAGCTCGGGTGCCACTGTTGCCGTTGCTTTCAAAGATAATAAAAACACTGTTGAACCTGAACTGTTTCCTTGTTGCCTTAAACATATGCCTGTAAGTATCCGGCATGAAATCATTCCTCAGGTCAGCGTGGCATAAGGGTCTTCGCATCACCTGATATTTCGATGGATCCGTTTCTGCCCTTCCCGGTGAAGATCACATTGCCGGTTGATGCTTCAGAGAGCACAAGGCTGATGGCTGAGGTCATGCTCTCCTCAATCCGACCTCCCATAAAGCCTCTGATGGGTGATGCAAGTGGCGTTGCCATATCCCTGGGAGCTGAGACTGAGAGGGTATGGCGTTTGTTTCTGAACTGTATTTCAACACCTGTCTCAGTGACGACAAGCCTGGTCAGCCTGGCGCCTCCATACTCAGTGAACCTGAAGAGACTGTCATTGAGCAACAGGCCGGTGATAAAACCTGTAAAGTTGCCTGTCAGCCAGGGGATGCGTGCTACAGATGCCTTGAAGGAGACCCCTGGGATGTCAAAGTGGTTAGACTGCATCCAGATATATGCTGATGGGAAGGTGTGTCCCCAGTCTTTTTCGGTGTAACCGCGCCCTCCTGTAAAATCAGTCTTCTCGCCATTGATTTCCAATGAACCTGATATTGAATGATCAAGGCTGACGATGCCATGATTGCATTCCATGAAAGGAGCGAATGTGTAAGGACCCATAATTCCCGGGGCATACCATGGATTGGGCCATTCTTTTGTTCCGGTGAAGGCAAGCTCTCCGCTGACAGATGGCAGGTCAAGTTTTATATGGTTGGCTGAAAAGAAGTTGTTGCCGATACTCACTGTAAAACTTCTTCCGTCTGGTCTGAAGGCTGATGCATCAAATTCGAAAAACGATGCTGTCTTTTTCTTGCCGTCGAGCACCTGGATGAATGCCTGTTTATCACCGGATTCATTCATTGAAATACCCGGAATAAATGCAAAGGCTCTGGATTCATCCGCACTGACAACCTTGAAATACCATCCCTCGAAATATGTCCGGTTAATCCCCCAGCCCTGGTACATCGAGGGTGTAAACAGAGATCTTATTTTATTGAGAAGAATCAAGGCAGTTAAACTGGTACTTCAGGCTTAAAGATAGGTAAATCAGGGGATCATGTACAAAAACCGGGGAGGTTTCCAGGGAGAAGGGACAGGGGGTAGACGGCATGCAGCCGGTCAGGCTTCAGCGTCAGTTCCTCAAATGCCACGGCCCAGGCCGGATGAATAGGTTTCCAGTGCACGTTTCCTGGCCAGGGCATGATCAACCACCGGGCGGGGATAGGTGGGGCTGTCAAGCTCCGGTACCCATCTGTGAACATAGTCAAGCCGGGGATCAAACTTCCGGGTCTGTGCCGCAGGATTGAATATCCTGAAGTACGGGGCGGCATCACAGCCTGTACCTGCTGCCCATTGCCAGTTTCCGTTGTTGGATGAGAGCTCGTAGTCAAGCAGTTTCTGCGCGAAATATGCCTCTCCCCACCGCCAGTCAGTGAGCAGATGTTTTGTCAGGAAACTGGCGGTGATCATCCGTACCCTGTTATGCATGAAACCCGTGGCATTGAGCTCCCGCATGCCGGCATCAACAATCGGGTATCCGGTTATGCCATGGCACCACCTGTCAAACTCCCACTCATTGTTACGCCACGATATGGCGTCATATTTAGCCTTGAATGAATTGTCCGTCACATGCGGAAAGTGCCAGAGGATGCTCATGAAAAATTCTCTCCATATGAGCTCATTCAGCCAGGTCTCATTGAGGTTGAGCGCGGTTCTGACCAGCATACGGATGCTGACCGTTCCGAAACGCAGGTGCACACCCAGCCGGGTGGTACCCTCAAGCGAGGGAATGTCACGGGTGAGGTGATAGTTCCTGATTGTTTCAGTATTTATATCCGCTACCGGCGGGACTCCGTCTGTGTTCACAAAGCCGATTTCATAAGGGCGGGGAATGGTGATCGGGGGTAGCTTCAGGAAATTGCCGGCATACTTCTCCGAGGGAAATGATTCAGTGTCATGAATTGTGAGCTGCTTCTTCCATGCGCGGGAATAGGGCGTGAAGACAGTATATGGCGTGCCGTCTGACTTGACTGCCTCCTTCTTTTCGAAGATCACCTGGTCTTTGAAGGAGTGGAACGGAATCGCGGAAGCTTTCAGGAGCCCTGAGATTTTTTCATCGCGGGCGGTGGCATATGGTTCATAGTCACTGTTTGTGAAAACAGCTTTTACCTCGTACTCGTCAATGATTTTCCGGAAGGCATCCTCCGGTTTGCCATAAAAGATCCTCATCGATGATCCGGCGAGGACAAGTT
>DAIDJT010000269.1 GCA_027451265.1 Bacteroidales bacterium
ACAGGATATCCGGTTAGTCGAAGAGGATATCCTCTCACCTGCGGTATGGACTGAAGGAAAACCTTATGTGATCAGAGGTCATCTGCTGGTTGACACACTTGCGACCCTGACACTGGAACCGGGAACAAGAGTCTACATGCACCACGGGGCTGAGGTGACCGTGGCCGGTTCACTCCATGCTGCCGGCACGGCTGAAAAGAGAATAACAATTGCAACTGACCGGCTGGAAAAAGAATACAGGGATGTCCCCGGACGGTGGAAAGGACTCATATTTCAAAGCTGCAGTCGTGACAACATACTGAACCATACTGATATACGTAATGCCCAGATAGCTGTGAAGATTGATGGCCAGGCTGCATCGGTTCCTGATCTCAGCATGAACAGCACTACCCTGATGCATAACACCGTTGCCTCACTGGCTGCGAAGCATGCTGACATTTTTGCCGTCAACTCCCTTTTTGCCCATTCCGGTTTCAGCACTGTTTCACTTACTGAAGGCGGCACCTGTGAGTTTATCCATTGCACTATCAGCAATAGCTGGGAGTACGGCTTCCGCTCAGAGGCGGCTCTTCTTATAAGCCAGGGTAAAGGAGTGATGCCGGCGGTGTCAGTGGTAAACACGGTGGTAAGCGGAAGCCTCCGCGATGAGCTTCAGATAAACGCACCGGCAGCAGCAGCAGTTTCGGCCTTCAGCGCTGACAGCTCATTGATAAAGGTTGACACCCTTGCTGCCGACTGGTATTCGACAGCTTTATTTACAAGGGTGATTACAACGCAGTCTCCGCGTTTCATTGATGAGAATGCGTGGGATTTCAGACCTGATACTCTTTCACCGCTTCTCGACCGTGCCGGGAAAACAGAGATGGTGTTATGGCCGGCAGATATCAGGAACAAGCCTCGTCCTGCCGGAAATGGACCGGATATAGGGGCGTTTGAGAGGCAGAGGGGGGAGAAGCGTAAACAGGAGGCAACCGGCATGGCCGGAACGCAGTTCAGGTATTGACAATTCTGCCCATTAACCGTATATTTGTCTTGCTGCTATTCTAATCAGTGCTTTATTCAGTGTGCGATGAGGGTAACACTCTCAATTACGGCATTTCTTTTACTGATGCTGGCACCGGTATCCGGCCAGGATTTCACCGTGATGTTTTACAACGTTGAAAACCTGTTTGATACTGTAGATGACACCACAAAGAATGATGAGGAATTTCTGCCGGATGGTGCCAGACGATGGACGCCATCCAGATATTACAGGAAGCTGAATTCAATTGCAAGGGCAGTGTCAGCTGCCGGCGGGTGGGAACTGCCTTCTCTGATAGGGCTCTGCGAGGTTGAAAACGAAAAGGTGTTGAAAGATCTTGCTTATGGGACTATCCTCTCAGCAGGCAACTACGGCATTGTTCACCGGGAGTCACCTGATCCCCGGGGTATAGACCTGGCTCTGCTCTACCGGCGCGACCGTTTCTCGGTGGCAGAGACTGAAGCCTGGCTACCGGCGGTTCATGACAGCATTCCTGTCTCAACAAGAAACATTCTGTACGTAAAAGTGAAGGCAGGAGCGGACACTCTTCACCTTGTTCTCTGTCATCTTCCCTCGCGGAGAGGAGGGATGCTGGCGGCCGGCGACCTGCGGGAAACCATGGTCAGTCTGGCCGGTGACGCGATTGACTCCATCATGAGCACCTCCTCCGGGAGGGCTTCGGTGATAGTCATGGGCGACTTCAACACCCCTCCCGGAGAGCCATTGATCAGAAGGTTTGCCAGTGAGGCAGGTCTTGTAAACCTTTCGGCTGAGACAGCAGGGCAGGGCAGGGGTTCATACAGGTACCAGGGAACCTGGGAGATGATTGACCAGGTCCTTGTTTCAGAGTCAATGACTGACAGCACAGGGATCTTATATGCAGATCCCGGCAGTTTCCGTGTGGTTGATGCCCCATTTCTTCTGACCGGGGATGAGACCTACCCTGGTAATAAACCATACCCGACATATGGCGGGTACAGGTACTCAGGAGGCTATTCCGATCATCTGCCGGTCACGGTCAGAATCACCAGACGCTGACAGGTTTTTTACAATCCGGGGATTTCAGGTGTTATCAATCCCGCAGATGTGTTTATCTGCGGTCCTCCCTCAACCGAGATCCTGGCACTCACCTCGCCTTCCACCAGTCCGCCAAGGCTTGTCTTAACACTGCTTGTAAAAGCTAAGTCATCCAGGGTGCTGTTTTCACCTACCACGAATTCAACGCCCATAGTTGCTTCTCCAACAACGTTGCCACCTGCATATTCAGCTTTCACTCCGGCCCCTACCCATACTTTGGTCTGGTGAGCGTTGAAATCACGTGTCACTGAGCCCAGCAATCCCTCTCCGCCTGAGATGGTCACATGATCACATGTCAGTTCTGCTGAAAAGCCTCCGATTGCTCCCTTTATACCGTCGCCCAGCGGACAGGGTTTCTCTTTCTTTTTCGGCAGTTCCGGTTCTTTGATTTCTTTTGGCGGTTTTTCCGGCTGAGGTTCCACACATTCCATCGATTTATAACCTTCAGACATGGCGGCTATTGACAGGGCTGCTCCTGCCAGGGCTTTTTGTTGCGAAAGGACCCTGATTTCTCTCTGAAGGTTCAGCATTTCATTGAAGCCAGGGGAGTAGATACGTTCCAGGATCGGGTCTGTGAAGGCATAGTAATCGTATACAGCCTCACGGAAGGCTTTATTGGCGCTCGTGTAATACCTTGATTGGCAACCGATTGTCATGTCGGCTCCCCTCTTTGTGTTCTTGCATATCCGGTAATTGACCTGATCCAGTTCTGCGTCAATGGGATCAATTGCAGCTTTTGCTTCAGCTTCCGCCTTTTTTGCACATGCTTCGTTGGTCCCGCATGCCTCGAGTTTTTTAATGCATTCCTCTGCTATCCTGTTCTTTTCGTCTGTGAGCCTCAAATGTTTTTCCATGTCCTGGTTGATTGTACCCAGGTTGTCCTCAACGGATTCCATAGTCTTGTCACAGTCACTGATGCCTGCTGTAACAGCCATCCCGAAGTTGCTGTTCGGCCCGAACAGAAGCTCCGTAACGTCGTTGAGCATCCTCAGTTCATTGGCGTAATCACGTGAGAAAACAAGTGAGCCGCCGGGGTTGGAGGCCGCCCTTACCTGCTGTGCGGAGACCGTTGAAGATACTGAGAGAAGTTCTTCCGTCAGCCTGGCGATTCTGCCGTCAAGACCTGCCATAAGCCGTTCCAGGGGTTCTTTCATTTGCATCATTCCTTCAGGCTGGCCAGACATTTGGATATCAGGAAGAGTTATCCC
>DAIDJT010000270.1 GCA_027451265.1 Bacteroidales bacterium
TAATAAAATACAAACTGGTATCCGGCCGGAGCCGGATAATAATGTACAGACCGGATCATCTGCTTACAACCCTAAAAAAAATGATTTTGCCCTCTGGCAGCAATTTGTGCCGGAATGATCATGCTCATGCCGGGTCTCAATGTTGAGAACCAAAGACCGGGCATCCGGAACTTACCTGCCTGGTGTCTGTTCCTGATCAGTCGTGTTTACGCCTGATTCCTCGGCTGGCGGCTCGCTTGTGATGTTTCCGAACTTATCAACATAGGCGATCATGTTCTCAAGTCCGCCACCCGTTGAGTTCTCCCTGCGAAGCTGCTTCTTCTGCTCCTTCTCTTTCCTCTTCTTCAGACGCTTTTCGGTCTTCTGTTTTTTGATGTAGCTGTTGTTTGGTCCTGCCATATCTGTTCTTGTATCAGTTAACAAATGTGATTGCCCTGCCGGCCGCACCGGCTCTTCCTGTCCGGCCGATACGGTGAATGTAGCTCTCCATATCCCTGGGCTGCTGAAAGTTGATTACATGCGAAACATGTGATATGTCAAGGCCCCTGGCGGCAACGTCTGTCGCCACAAGCACCTTGATCTTCCTGTTCCTGAACGACTCGAGGGCTTTAACCCTGTAGTTCTGTGACTTGTCGCCGTGGATCTCGTCGGCTGTCACGCCTCCCCTTTTAAGATCGCGGCATATCCGGCTCACCCCGCGCTTTGTGTCAGCGAAAACGAGCACCTTTTCAAAGGAATCGTTGCGCACCATCTCAAGGAGTATCTCCATCTTCGTTTCCCCGTCCTTTACGGTTACTATCTCCTGCTCAATGTTGTCAGCGCTGATATTTCCTGTCCGCACCCTTACGATGTACGGATTCTCAACCAGTTCATCAATGATTTTTTTCTGGCTCCTGTCCTCCGTGGCGGAGAAGAGAACAGTCTGGCTGCGCCGGTTCATGCCGCCGGCCAGCCTGTTGACATCAGGTGCGAAGCCCATGTCGAGGAGCCGGTCAAACTCATCCAGAACCAGCACCGTAAATCGCCTGAGGTCGAGAGCGCCCTGACGAACCATGTCTGTCAGCCGACCGGGTGTACCTATTATAATATGCCCCGGTTTTCTCAGGTTTTCAATGTCGCGTCTGACGCTTGTGCCGCCAATAAGGCATGTGCTGAAGAGCTTCAGCCCGTGGGCTATGCTCCTGAATTCGGAGTCTGTCTGAAGTGCAAGCTCCCGCGTGGGCGAGATAACCAGCACATGGCCTGAAGAGTCCTTTCTCAGAAGGTTATGCACAAGTGGTATCAGAAACGCGCCTGTCTTGCCCGTTCCGGTCTGTGCAAGGCCGATAAGATTGCGCCCCTCAAGGATCGCTTCCAGAGTTTTGTCCTGGATTTCGGTGGGCTTCTCGTACCCTTTTTTACGAAGATTGCTGATTATTGAATCATGAACGGGCAGCTCCTGTATGAGCCTGTCGGCCATGTAGGCAGTTGCCTCTGCAGGATCAGCTTTCCTGATGAAGCTGTCGGGAGTAAGTCCCTTTGCGGTATGTTTTTTCCTGTTGCTGAAGTTTGCTGTTTCCTTTTTTCCGTTCCTGAAGTTTTTTCTTCCCCTGTTCCGGGGATCATTTTTGTATCCCATTATCAATTATTTGGTTAATGCCGCTGAATAATCATTAACCAGATATCTGTTCAAAATGGCAATGTTCCTGTGGCGAAAAATGTTTCAGCGTAAACTAGTGATTGTAGAAAGGATCTCGGGAAAATTTAACTGAGATTCGCGGTCTAAACAGATCTAACTTATGCCAGAATCGGCGGCAAAGATACTTATTTTTTCCATACCCTGCAAACCGTCAACGGCAAGGGCTCTCCCGGGCAGCCCGCAGCTGCCTCTTTTCGGAGAGAAAAATTGAAAATTTGTGTTATCTTCGTACCTGTGAAGCATATAGCAATTATCAGCCCCAGCATCAGGAAGGGCAGGAAGAGCCATCGGGTAGCCCTTTGGTTTAAAAGATACCTTGAGGAAAACGGCCTTGCAGCAGCCATGGTAATTGACCTGGCAGCCTGCAGGTTCCCTCTCTTCACCGAGAGGCTGAAGATGCAGGAAAATCCAATGCCGGAGGCCATTGAATTTTCCGGGAAGATCGCGAAAGCCGACGGGGTGATCATTGTTGCTCCCGAATACAATGGCGGATACCCTGCCAGCCTTAAGAATGCCATTGACCTGCTTACCGATGAGTGGCGCCATAAACCCGTTGCCATCTCCACTGTTTCTGACGGCCCCTTCGGGGGAACTCAGGTCATCACCTCACTCCAGTTTACACTCTGGAAGATGGGCGCACGCACAGTTCCTGCGATGTTCCCCGTCCCCCGTGTTGACGAGGCATTTGATGAGGAGGGCCGCCCTGCCGACCCCGGCGCAATGAACAAACGCGCTGCCCGGTTCACCGGCGAGCTTATCCGGTGCATCGGAGCCCATCAGACTCCGGAAGATTAATTTCACTGCTGATCAGCAACTTAGCCTTTAAGCCCAAACTTTGGCATAACTTTTGACTTTTACGTAACCGAAGAGACAGTTCTTCGTAAAACGTAAAGAGATGAAAAAGTTTTTCTGCACTACGATCCTCACAGTCCTGATGGCTTCAGCGGCGTTAGCCGGAAGACAGGATAATCCTGAGGAATACCTGGGTCTCCCGGGTGACAACCTGAACCTCTACGCAGTCATGAACCTGTTCCAGGAGTCAGAGACTCTTGAAGGTTTTGAGAGAAGTCTCAACGAGGAGAACTCAAGGGTCAACAACCTCGACCTGAATAACGACGGTTATGTCGATTACCTCAGTGTTTCAGACTATACCAGCGGCAACGTTCACACAATCGTTCTGCGTGCGGTTCTTGACCGTAACGAATACCAGGACGTTGCAGTATTCACAGTTGAGCAGCTTCGCAACGGCGAGGTGCAGATACAGCTTATCGGTGATGAGGCTCTTTACGGACAGAACTACATCGTTGAACCCAACTATGCTGAGACACCCAATCCAGGTTACAGGGGAAGGACCGTCGCGCGGAACAATGTGACAGTGGTCACCACCACCTACTATGAAGTGGGTGCATGGCCGGTAATAAGGTACATCTACAGTCCCCACTACGTCATCTGGCGTTCCAACTGGTACTGGGGTTATTACCCTGTCTACTGGCATCCGTGGAGACCGTTCTACTGGCACGCCTACTACGGCTACCACTACAACTGGTACCCTCACTACTACTCATGCTACCGTCACTGGCACCAGCCAAGGTGGAATCACTACCACGACTACTACTATACCAGTGTA
>DAIDJT010000271.1 GCA_027451265.1 Bacteroidales bacterium
AAGCACTTGCCCGGAACAGAACCCGGCATGAAGGAACGGACCGCCTCACCGGCCGGGAATCATGCGGCGACAACTCTCCCATCACTGGTCATCGGTGCCGGCATAGCGGGCAGCTATGCCGAATCAATCCCTCCGGGAACGGTTGTCACAACTCTTTCCGACTGCTTTGCCGACATGGGAGTGGATGACAATGGTCATTTCATACCCCTCTTCGGCGCGGGCCTCGCCGATGCAAACACTCCTCCGTTCAGTGGTGGACGGATCGTGTGCAGCGGCAGATGGTTCGATATTGCAGCCGGGATCATGCCGGCAGTCAGGGGAGCCACGGTGAACATGGCATCCGGCTCGCAGGCGGCCATTGACCGCATACGCAAGGCATGGGATCCTGAAATTGAGACAATGGAGGGCGCCTGGCTGGCATACACCTGCGCCATGTCAGGCATACCGTGGGTATCCGTCAGGGCTGTCTCCAACATGGTGGAACCCAGGAACCTGAAAAACTGGAACATACCACTTGCCCTGCAGAACCTGCAGGAGAAAATGATTCAACTGCTTGAACTGATTGCCAAATCATGAAACTGACACTGGGTTTTTCCCCATGCCCCAATGACACCTTCATCTTCGAGGCCATGGTGCATGGAAGGGTAGATACAGAGGGACTGGAATTCAACTGGTTCCTGGCTGATGTGGAGGAGCTCAACCACCGGGCACTTGAGGGAAGCGTTGACATCACCAAAATGAGCTTTCATGCCTATGCCCGGGCTGCTGAAAAATACCTGATCCTCGATGCAGGCAGCGCCCTGGGGCGAAGCAACGGACCATTGGTGGTAAGCAAAAAGACGCTCCGCCCCGATGAACTCAATGATGCCCTGATAGCTATCCCCGGCAAACTCACAACCGCAAACCTCCTCTTCAGCATCTTCTGGCCGAAGGCACTGCGCAAGCGCGAGTACCTCTTCTCGGATATCCCTGGTGCGGTGCTCTCCGGCGAAGCTGATGCCGGGCTGATAATACACGAGACACGGTTCACCTACAGGGCGATGGGTCTTTCGCTTGTTGCTGACACCGGTGCCATGTGGGAAGAGATGACCGGGCTGCCGGTGCCGCTGGGTTGCATTGTGGTCAACCGGAATATCGATACCGCCACCGCAGGCAAGGTTGAAAGGGCCATACGGCGAAGCATTGAATACGCACGCATTAGCCCCCGCGAATCGGTTGATTTCATAAGGCAGCACGCACGAGAGACTGAGGAGGACGTGATGCGTGAACATATAAAGTTATATGTTAATGACTTCAGCCTGTCATTGGGGAAGGAGGGACGCAAAGCCATTGAAAAACTCTTTGCGGTAGCCGCGGAGAAAGGCGTTACCGGCACTCTCCCGGACAGGATATTTCTGCTCTGAGAGGGCAGGGATAAACCTAAATTTCGTATATTTACAGGTAATTCTAAAATCTGTCCGGATTATGAAATTTGAACTCCCCCCGTTAAAGTATGAAGCAGGTGACCTCGCACCTCACATTAGCGCAGAGACCCTGGAATTTCATCACGGCAAGCATCACCTTGCCTATGTGAACAACCTGAATAACCTGCTTCCGGGCTCCCCCTTCGCGGAGGCAACCCTCGAAACGATGATCCGCAAGGCTGAGGGCGGCATTTTCAATAATGCCGCACAGGTCTGGAATCACACATTTTATTTTGCGGCATTGTCGCCCACAGGCAAAAGAACCCCGTCAGGCACGGTGGCAAAGGCCATAGACGCTGAATATGGCTCGTTCGAAGGCTTCCTGGAGGCCTTCACCAAAGCTGCCACCACACTCTTCGGCTCAGGATGGGCATGGCTCTGCATGAAACCTGACGGCCGTCTTGTCATCACGCAGGAGTCAAACGCCGGCAACCCGTTAAGGGCAGGGCTGATGCCGCTGATGACATGCGATGTCTGGGAACATGCATATTACATAGATTACAGGAACAGGCGCCCTGACTACATAAAAGCATTCTGGGAGTTGCTCGACTGGAAGGTGATAGGCGAGCGTTATGATGAAGCACTTAAGAAATAAACGCACCGGCGGCTGCCTGTTTATTTAACGGGCAACCACCCCGAATTCATACCTGCAGCATATTTATATCAGGCAGCCCCGGCAAGGGGCTGCTATCGTATAAGGATTTCCGCATTCTTTTTTCCCTATCTTTACGCAAAATTCCGACTATGAATCTTCAGAATCTGATTGAAAAGACACGCACCTACCGCCGGTTTGACGGGAACCAGGATATTTCTGCCGAAACACTGGCCTCTCTTGTCGATCTGGCCCGTATGTCAGCTTCCGGCGCAAACCGTCAGCCGCTGAAATATATGCTTGTCACCGATCCCGCTCAGCGCGAAATCCTCTATCCCTGCCTCGCATGGGCCGGTTACCTGACCACATGGGAAGGACCTGACCCCGGTGAGAGACCGACGGGATACATAGTGATCCTGGGCGATAAGGAGATCTCCGAATCTTTCGGAATTGACCACGGTATTGCAGCCCAGAGCATCATGCTCGGAGCCACGGAAGCAGGCCTGGGAGGATGTATAATTGCATCCGTTAAGAAGGAAAGACTGAGAGCAGCCTTTGACATACCAAAACAGTATGAGATACTGATTGTACTGGCTCTCGGCAAACCTGTTGAAAAGGTGGTAGTCGAAACCATTCAGAATAACGACGTGAAATACTGGAGAGATGACAAAAGCGTTCACCACGTTCCGAAGAGAACGCTTGACGAGATTATTATCCGAAGGTAATACGGCACGGTCATTCCTGCTGCTCTTCGTTCTCTTCACCTTCATGCTGAAGGGGGTTTCCGCCCAGCAGCATGAAGCAATACTCTTCCATGGCGTCATATTTGACGCCTCAACGCGCCAGCCCCTTCCTGATGCCCACTGGATAATCAGGGGGCGGTCGGCAGGCGCTTCCGACAGCCGGGGCATGTTCTCCTTCTACGCCCATCGTAATGATACAGTGTCATTTACCTGTATCGGTTACAGGCAATTCATCATGACCGTGAACGACACACTGAGAGCAGGAGAGTATACTGCAGGTATATATCTTGCAGGTGATACAACAATGATCCCCGCAGTGGTGGTCATCCCCCGCCTGGGCAACATGCGGGCGCAGATAATGGCTGAGAAACCCTCACCAAACCAGGATGTAATCAATGCCACCAATAACCTCAGGATGGCCGTTTACCAGGGACTGACAAACCCCGCGGTCATGGGTGACCCGGAAACCAATTATGAGATCATCCGTCAAAGACAA
>DAIDJT010000272.1 GCA_027451265.1 Bacteroidales bacterium
CGGTTGCGCCTGGCCTGGTCATCGGAGAGCGACTTCTGGGTCTTGGCTATGCATACCGCGAGGTTGCCCAGGTTAAGCTCAGAAATCTTCTTCAGCTGATCCTTTGCTTCCAGTGATATTCAACATTCCTGGCGCCGTACATAAGAGTTGTGATTGTCTCTATCTTTTTTTCCAGGGGCCAAGAGAGGTCATAGAGCGGGGTGAAGCAGTCAGTACATGCCTCCGAAGCTTCAATGACAGCCACGGCAAGATCAATTGCCCCTTTACCGCCGTCAGCCCATGCAGTGTTGACGGCCACCCTGACATTGTGCTCTTCGCAATACTTCTTCAGGAGTTCAATCTCCGCCTCTGTGTCGGAGCTGAACCGGTTTACCGCAACAACCGGCCTGAAACCGTAGTAATGCATGTTTTCAATATGCTTGTCAAGATTGTCAAAACCCTTTGCCAGCGCTTCGAGGTTCTCATTGCCCAGTTCAGAGAGCTTGACCCCGCCGTGATATTTAAGGGCCCTGATGGTTGCCACAATGACTACCGCGTTGGTTTTCAGCTTACCCACCTGCGACTTGATATTAAAGAATTTCTCTGCTCCCAGTTCACTTGCAAACCCGGCCTCAGTGACCACATAGTCGCTGAGCGAAAGACCCATCTTCGTAGCAAGAATTGAGTTGGTACCCTGTGCGATATTTGCAAATGGGCCGCCATGGATGATGGCAGGGGTGCCTTCAAGTGTCTGAACCAGGTTGGGTTTAAGCGCATCCTTGAGAAGTGCTGCCATGGCTCCCTGGGCGCGAAGGTCACGCGCAAAGACAGGCTTGCCCGAGAATGTATAACCTATAAATATGTTGCCTAGCCGCTCCTTGAGATCACTGATGCCGGTTGCCAGGCAAAGAATTGCCATTACCTCAGAGGCAGCCGTGATGTCAAAGCCTGTCTCCCTGGGTATACCCTGGGCCGTTCCGCCAAGACCAATCACCACGTCACGGAGAGACCGGTCATTCATATCCATAACCCTCTTCCATGCAATGGTCCTGGGATCAATTCCCAGGTTGCCTTCAGCAGACTGTATGTTATTGTCAATCATCGCAGCCAGTAGGTTATGCGCCTTCTCAACGGCTGAAAGATCACCTGTGAAATGAAGATTTATGTCCTCCATCGGGATCACCTGCGAGTAACCACCTCCGGCGGCACCTCCCTTTATGCCGAAAACAGGGCCCAGCGATGGCTCCCTGAGCACAACGGTGGCTCTCTTGCCCAGCTGGTTAAGACCCTGGGCCAGCCCTATCGAGGTTGTGGTCTTACCCTCACCCGCAGGCGTGGGAGTAATGGCCGTCACAAGAATGAGTTTTGCCCGGGAGGCTTTATTCTCGTCAATAAGTGACAGCGGAAGCTTGGCTTTATACTTGCCATACAGCTCCAGGTCATCCTCCTTCAGCCCCAGCTTCTGTGCAACCTCTGCTACAGGCCTGATGGCAGCACCCTGGGCAATCTCGATATCTGTTTTCATAGGGAGAAAAAATGTTTGGGGTAAATTTAAGTTTTAATTGCTTTACGGAAGAACAATTTTTTCCTGTGAAAGTTTAGTTCAACAAAGCGGGATTTTATAAAATTTCTTTGAATTCAGTGCCAGGCTCCATCCTTATCCTCCAGCCCTGGGGGTAACCGTTGTTGACCCTGTTGCCAAGGTTGTTGGCAAATCCGAGAGTGATACCCCTGTGGGTAAGAATGATCCTTCCGCGTGGCATGACAGATGCATTCAGCGGCTCAAGACGCAGGAACGCCAATGCCTCAGTGTGCGTCAGGGAGTACTCCGGCCACGCTCCCTTCTTCAGTTTTACCGACATAACCAGGTCATGTGCCGGCACCAGTTCATTTTTCTTTATCTCGCCTATCATTGTGCCTGTCTTTATAACCGGCAGCCGTTGCTCAATATAGCTGCATATTCCTGTATCAGCCGCCAGGGCGATGATGCGTCCGTTTAGCATTGTAACCCTGTCACGGTCAAAGTCAGCAAGCGGCTCGCTTATCCGGAACGCCTCCGGCGAAGGTCTTGAACCACTTCTTTTGCCATCGCGTACCCGCTGTCCTTCTGCCTTCCCCTCCGGCTTGCGCAACGCTGCGATGAAGAACCCCTCCCCTCTCACCCTGCCGGGATGGAATCCGTACCCTTCGATGGCGCCATAACGCACTGCTGTCACAGGGCTGCCAGCAGGAAGCGTTACCGACAGAGATTCAGCTCCGGCATTATCCCTGATCCATGAAACATTTTCCTCATTCTCGGCAGGATTGAAGGTGCATGTCGAGTATATCAGTATGCCCCCAGGTTTAAGGGAAGGCCAGACTTCCATCACAATCCTCCTTTGACGCTCACTGCAGAGTTTCGTATTCTGAACCGACCATTCACTCACTGCAACGGGTGAACGGAACATGCCTTCGCCCGAGCAGGGCGCATCTGCAACTATGACATCAAAAAATCCCGGAAGGAGTGCAAAACGTGAGGGATCAGCATTTGTAACCATGACATTGCCGGTTCCCCATTTTGTAATATTCTCCGCCAGAACGGCAGCGCGTGACCTTATTACCTCATTTGCCACCAGGAGCCCGCCGTCACCCGCCAGCGATGCAAGATGCGTGCTTTTACCGCCCGGTGCCCCGCACAGATCCAGGACCCTCAAACCTTTTTGTCCCGCGGTCAGCTGCCGGAACATCTCACCGGTGAACATGCCCGATGATTCCTGCGGGTAATAGACACCGGCATGGAAGAGGGGATCAACAGTGAAGAGAGGCCGGTCATTCAGATAAAATCCGTCCGGTTCCCATTCCACTCTTTCATACCCGCTGACAGGGTGTGGCCACTTCTGCCTGTTGATCCGCACTGAGGCGCCGGAGGGCCTCTCAAGGGCCTCCTCAAGACTCAGGGCATCAAGATAAGACTGGGTCCTGATCCGCTCAAGAAATTCGGGTGGCAACATCATCATCCTGTTTCCGGGCAAAGATAACCATTGGAATCATTCCGGCTAAAAAGAATGCCGTCCCGGAGAACCGGGACGGCATGTTAAATAACCCCTAAACCTAAACTGTCTAAATGTGCGGCATTTGCCGAAACAAATCCGTTAAAAGACTCAAGTGTAAGAGATACACTAATTAGGTAAGGGCAAAACTATAGCCCACGGGATGAGCTTATGATGACATTTCTCATGAATATGACATTTAACATTTTTTAGGAAGCTCCCCGGAGAAATCCTCTGCCTGAGTCTGTTAACAAA
>DAIDJT010000273.1 GCA_027451265.1 Bacteroidales bacterium
GGGCGTGGGGGTTCGAGTCCCTTCATCCGCACCAGACAACGGAGCCGCCCTTATACCCAGCCGTAAGGCACAGGTTAAGGCGGTTTTTAAATCGATAGAAAAATTTCATAAGATGAATGTCACCAGAGAGAACATTGACGCACTGAACGCAACCGTCAGGATTGATATCACCAAAGCCGACTACGAAGAGAAGGTCGAAAAGAAACTCAGGGAATACCGGAGGACCGCCAGCATAAAGGGATTCCGCCCCGGCCATGTGCCCATGCAGATGATTAAAAAAATGTACGGCACATCCGTCCTCGTTGACGAGATCAACAACATAGTCTCGGAGAGCCTTTCGGATTACATTAAAAATGAGAAACTTGACATACTGGGTGACCCGATGCCAAAAAATGACGGTCACTCTTTTGACCCGGAGAAATCGGATGAATTCAGCCTCACATTTGAACTCGGACTTGCACCTGAATTTGAGGTCAGCCTGACCAGGAAGCAGAAGCTTACCCGTTACCAGATAGAGCCTGATACCAAAATGGTTGCAGATTATGTTGACAACTATGCCCGCAGGCATGGCCAGTTCATCACTGCTGAGGCTGCAGAAGAGAAGGACCTCCTGAAGGGTATAGTGGAATCATCTGACGGATCAGTCAAAAATGATGCTGCCACCCTCTCAGTGGAGATGATAAAGGATGAGGAGATAAAGAAGCATTTCCTTGGGAAAAAGGCCGGAGAAACCGTAGGCTTCGAGCTTCGCAAGGCATTCCCGAATGATTACGAGATTGCAGGCCTCCTCAAGAAGCAGAAGGATGAGGTTAAAGACCTCGACGGCAGCTTCTCAATAGTAATAACGGAGGTATCACGCTTCGTGCCGGCTGAAAACAACCAGGAGCTGTGGGATAAGGTTTATGGTGAAGGTACCGTGAAATCAGCTGCCGAGTTTGAAGCAAAAGTCACTGACGAGATAAAGGAGTATTTCAATCGCGAGACAGATTATAAGCTCCGCACCGACGCCCGTGACCTGGTGCTTGAGAAGACCCCGTTTGAGCTGCCCGAGGAGTTCCTCAAGAGATGGCTGCTTAAAGTCAACGAAAAAACCACCGCGGAAGACATCGAAAAGGATTTTGATCATTTCCGAGACGACCTGCGCTGGCAGCTGATCAAGAACAGGGTTGCAAAGAACAATGAACTGAAGATAACCGACGAGGAGATACTTGATGAGGCCAAGGCGTTCACCCGTGCGCAGTTTGCACAATACGGACTGCACTACGCCACAGACGAGCAGATTACGTCTTTTGCAGCTGATTTTCTTAAGAAGGAGGAGGAAGCCCGCCGCATAGCAGAGAAGGTGCTTGACACCAGGGTGCTCAATATCATTATCGACTCCGTAAAGGTTGATGACAAGAGCGTGACCCCTGAGGAGTTCAACAAGCTCTTCGGCAACAAATGAAACTATTAAGTGTTTAATTCGTATATTTGGAATTCAACTAAAGTTTCTTGACATGTCAGATATAAGGGATTTTAAAAAATATGCTGCTGACCGCTTCGGCATCAGCAGTCTTTCCATGCACCGGTACATATCGGCCACCGACGGTTACATCTCCCCCACAATCATTGAGGAGCGTCAGCTGAATGTTGCCTCGATGGACGTCTTTTCGCGTCTGATGATGGACCGGATCATTTTTCTGGGCCTTCCGATAGATGATTATGTAGCCAACATCATCCAGGCGCAGTTGCTCTATCTTGACTCGTCAGACCCCGGCAAGGATATCCAGGTATACCTCAACACCCCGGGCGGAGCTGTGCATGCAGGGCTCGGCATCTATGACACCATGCAGTATATCTCTGCCGATGTGGCTACCATATGCACCGGCATGGCTGCATCAATGGGCGCAGTGCTTCTGACCGCAGGAACAAAAGGCAAGCGCTCAGCGCTGAAACATTCCCGCATCATGATACACCAGCCGATGGGTGGTGCAGAGGGGCAGGCATCAGATATTGAGATTGCCGTCAAGGAAATCCTGAAGGTCAAGAGGGAACTTTACGAGATCATCGCCCTGCATACGGGCAACCCTGTTGACAAGGTTGAGAAGGACTCTGACCGCGACCACTGGATGACTGCCGTCGAAGCGAAGGAATACGGAATGATTGACGAGGTCCTGGTCAGGAACAAAAATTAATTCTCTCCTGATGGATAAATGTTCGTTCTGCGGACGCACAAAGAAAGAGGCCAACCTTCTCATCGCCGGTCTTGAAGGCCACATATGCGATCATTGCATAGAGCAGGCCCATAACATTATGATGGAGGAGATGGGAGGCAAGTCTAGCTTTAATCTTGACGGCATCCAGCTTCGCAAACCGGAGGAGATAAAGAAATTCCTCGATCAGTATGTCATAGGGCAGGACAGGGCAAAGAAGATACTTTCCGTAGCTGTCTACAATCATTACAAGAGGCTTATGCAGAAGGCCGACAGTGATGAAGTGGAGATTGAAAAGTCCAACATCATCCTGGTTGGTGAGACCGGTACCGGCAAGACGCTGCTGGCACGCACCATTGCCCGCATGCTGCACGTACCCTTCACAATCGTTGATGCAACAGTACTTACTGAAGCCGGTTACGTGGGTGAGGACATTGAAAGCCTCCTGACACGCCTGCTTCAGAATGCTGATTATGATGTCAAAGCCGCCGAGAAAGGAATAGTCTTCATTGACGAGCTTGACAAGATAGCCCGCAAGGGCGATAACCCCTCCATCACCCGTGATGTCTCCGGGGAGGGTGTGCAGCAGGGACTGCTTAAGCTTCTTGAAGGATCGGTTGTAAATGTACCTCCCCAGGGAGGCAGGAAACACCCCGAGCAGAAGATGATCCCCGTTGATACAAGGAACATCCTCTTTATCTGTGGCGGCGCCTTCGAGGGCATTGAAAAAAAGATAGCCCACCGGCTTAACACCACGGTGGTAGGATACACTGCCAGCCGTTCGCGCGATCATTACGACAAGGATGACCTGCTGAAGTACATTGCACCGCAGGACCTGCGTGCCTATGGCCTCATCCCGGAGATCATCGGCCGTCTGCCGGTGCTGACACATCTCTCACCTCTTGACCCGAAAGCACTGAGAGCCATCCTCACAGAACCCAGGAACGCAATCACGAAGCAGTATATCAAGCTCTTTGCCATGGACGGCATAGAACTCACGTTCACTTCCGAGGCACTTGACTACATTGTTGACAAAG
>DAIDJT010000274.1 GCA_027451265.1 Bacteroidales bacterium
AAGCAACGGTACTGAAAAGGTGGCATCTCTGCCCGGCCTGGCAGGACTTACAAATCCCGACCTGGTGACTCCATACCCGGTTGACTTTGACTATCTGCAGATACTGAGCAACAACGAGATGATCGTTCAGCTGAAACAGTCCGGTGTAAAAGCCCGGCTTAAAGGCAATTCCCTCGCCAGTTTCATGCCTCAGTCCATCTATAACGGATCAAACTACATGAAACTCAGCGGCACACTGAATGTAGGAGCACCGCGTGTAAGTGATATTCTGCTGAATGCAATCTGGAAAAGTCCGACAGCAAATCCTGATTTTGAAAACGTCAGTACAGATTTTGAAACCAAAGGCTTCGTGCATTTCTATTCAAGTTTAAAGCCGATAGCCATAGAAAAGAATGAAATCAGGATTTCAGGGAAGGTGATTGAAAAGCCGTCAAAAACGTTTAATCCCATCCCCTCCACATTCTATGCCCGCGTAACCGGCACCCCGCAATATGAAGTGAAGATGCAGAAAGACTGGGTAACCCAGCTGACGAGCGAGGAGGATGAATCAATCACATCACCTGTTGTTGCATCAAAAGGATACAGCCTGAAAATTGAAGAGGGAGGCATGTCAGTTACCGGGAACGACTGGACCACGTGTAAATTCACCGGTGACCTGACAAACAACGACAAGTCCAAGACTGATGATATTGCCCCGACCAAAACCACATTTGAAGTCCTCGGTGATATCTCCGCCAGTTCAGACAAACTTTCGGTAAGCGCCATAAATACGCCGTTCGGATCGATGTCCCAGACCTTCGACTTCAAAACCAAGGAACTGATCGGCACCCTGAGCTTTAACTACGAACTTACCCTGGGATCGGTTGTGATACATAAGGGTTCAATTTCGTCCTGCTTCGGGGCAGAAGGATTTTATATAATCGGAGCATGCAATGCATTCCTTCCGATCGGGATCCTTGCCGGGAACTATAATACCGGGCTTATGCTTGGCTCACACAAGCTTACAGATGAGATGTGGCACCTGACCAACCTCTATATTGATGACAGGGTTGTCAACTGGTGCTATAAGAAATATACAGACCGTCTATCCGGATTTTACTTCGCCTTTAACAGGGAACTGTTCAAGGCCAGGGAGGATTTTGATTTTGTCCTGGCCAAAGGATATGTTGATGCACTTGGGCTGATAGGGGGCAATACGTACGTAAATGTCACCGGCGGAAGCTGGCAGGTTGGCCTTGGCGGCTATGTATACCTTCACGCCGGGGCGGGACTCTCGGCTATAACCGGCACCAGCATAAGCGGTAGCGCCGGCGGCGATGGCAGAATTGAATTCCAGCTCGGAGATCCGTCATACATTAAAACTTCAATAAATCTTGGATTCTCTGCCAAAATCTCACAGGACCTGGGAGTAAAAACGGTCTCCAAGAGCATAGATGTCAACGCTTCGGCAGAAGGTGGCTCGGGTGGGTTCAAATTCCTGCTGGAAAGCGGTACTGACAAATTAAGCAGCTGTAAAGAATAAGGCGAAATTCTATGAAAACAAAAAGGATTACAGTTATCGCATTTGCATTGCTTATTTTTATGCAAATAGCTGTTGCACAGAACTATAAAAGCCAGTCATACACAACCGGGAATTACATATTCTTCGGGAAAGAACTGGCAAAGAATTTCTCCTGGCTTATCGAGAAACAGGATGCGAAGGGAAAATGGATATCAGTTGCCGAGATCCAGGCTCCGAAAAATGTCGCTGATTGCCGGGCAAGGCTGATGTCACTTCCGCGAGTCGTTTCTGCCATTACCGAAATTAGCGATGGTATGACTGACTTTATCTGGAATAAGATTAAAGCCCCGTCGGCTACGCTTGATTCCCTTTACATCTATTCGACAGATCCGAGATGGCAGTATGTTGCCGGAGCAGGATGGTTTGACGACGGAATTAAATCTCCCGGGACATACAAATACCGCGTCAGCCGCCTGACTTCCTCGCGCAACAAAACCACGGTGAGTGAGACAAGCGTGGTTTTTCCTCCGCAACCGTATAATGCTGAGGCTATCCCGTTGCGGTACAAGGTCAATATGGGATACATAGAAATAAGCTTTGAACTTTCTGATATGGTAAATACTGCCGGATTAAAGCTTCAGCGAAGCTCTTACCTGAAGAATGACTACAAGGAAGTATCTGCCGAAACAATGTTTGCCCAGGAAAAGGGAAAGATGGTGGCACTGGTCAGAGACAGGGATGTAACAACCGGCATGATCTACAGTTATGTTGCCGTTCCATATGACGGGCTGGGTAATCGCGGGAAGCCATCAGAACCGGTGAATGTGAATTTTATTACAAAACCTGCTGATATTGGAATTGTTACAGAGTTTACGGCAATGCCACAACCCGATAAGGGAGGCAATTTATTGAAATGGGATTATGATCATGCAGCCTTTGTAAATGCAATTGAAATTTACCGTTCCACCTCATACAATGACAATTATAAGAGGGTGGCTTCACTTCCGGCCGGTCAGAATGAGTATTTTGATGGCGCAGACCTGCAGCCTTCTGTAACTTACTATTACTATGCAGTCCTGAACAACGGGACAGGCAACAGCCTGCCCAGCGCCCGGGTCCCGGCAATTCTACGGGGGAATAAGGAAAATGTAATCCCTCCGCAGGACATTGCAGCCTCCCGGAACGGCAACGTGGTTACACTCAGGTTCCGGAGAGTGGGTTATGATATCCACGGATATTATGTATACCGCGCCGACGGATATACTTCTGAGTTGCACCAGCTGGAGAGAATGCTGCATTCCACAGACAGTTTGCTGACATATACCGATACGCTTCCTGTTTCAAGCCGTTCTGCTGTTTACAGCTATGCCGTGGCATCTGTCAACACTTCCTACAATATAAGTCCTGTGAGCAGTCGCGTCAGCATCTCGTTCAGCGGTGGCCTGATGCCCGTTCCTGACCGGCTGAATGCCATGCTCGAAGATAATGCGGTGAAGCTGGTTTGGAGTGATGTGGCTGGTTTAAATCCGTCAATCACAGCATATGAGGTATATCGCAGTATCAAGAGTCAGGGGAAGGAATCCGGGAATGAGCAATTGTTGGGAACCGTAAATTTCATGTCAAACAGTTATGCGGACAAGCAGGTTATGCCCGGCATGAATTACGTTTACAGGGTAAGGTGTATCGCTGCTGATACAACTGATGTGAGCAGTTTCA
>DAIDJT010000275.1 GCA_027451265.1 Bacteroidales bacterium
GTCAAGCAACAGGAATGCTGCTCCGAAACACGCCGAGAACGAAGGCACCGGTTCCTTTATCCCGCGTTCGGTGCCTGCCACCTTCGCGGTATAACCGCTGAGGAAGTAATACTGCGTCTGCTCCTCGGTAAGCCTGGCCACCGGAGGAAGTACCCCGAAGGCGTCGGCAGTGAGGAAGATGACAGTGGTGGCATGCCCGGCCCTGGATACCGGTCTCACAATATTATCTATATGATATATGGGGTAGGAGACCCTGGTGTTTTCAGTTTTTGCGGCACTGGCAAAATCAATCTCCCCCTTTTCATTCACAACAACATTCTCAAGAAGCGCATCACGCCTGATGGCACGGTATATGTCAGGCTCATTCTCTTTGCTCAGGTTGATTGTCTTTGCATAACAGCCTCCCTCGAAATTGAAGATCCCCTCATCATCCCAGCCGTGCTCATCATCTCCTATCAGAGCCCGGTCAGGATCTGTTGAAAGAGTGGTCTTACCCGTTCCGGACAGGCCGAAAAAGATTGCTACATCATTCTTTCTGCCGACGTTGGCTGAACAGTGCATGGCGGCTATACCCTTAAGCGGGAGATAGTAGTTCATCACCGAGAAGATTCCCTTCTTCATCTCGCCACCGTACCAGGTGCCGCCCACCAGCGCCATCCTTTCAGTCAGGTTGAACAGCACGAAGTTTTCAGAGTTCATGCCAAACTTCTGATAATCAGGATTGACGGCCTTGGATGCCATAAGCACAACAAAATCCGGTTTGAAATCCTTCAGTTCTTCCTCCGTCGGACGAATGAACATGTTCTTGACAAAATGAGCCTGCCATGCCACCTCCATGATGAAACGGACACAGAGCCTGGTATCCCTGTTGGCACCGCTGTAACAATCCATGACGTACAGCTCACGGCCCGAGAGCTGTCGCTCAGCTATCTTCCTGCAGTGCTCCCATGCTTCACTGGTAAGTGCCTTGTTGTCTGAGACAGGTGCGCTGTCGGATTTCCACCATACTGTGTTTTCAGTGGTGCTGTCACGTACAATGTACTTGTCCTTCGGCGACCTGCCGGTAAATATACCTGTATCAACCGCAACTGCCCCCGTGGTGGTCAGCACACCTTTCTCAAATCCTTTCAGGCCGGGAGAGAGCTCATCCTCATAAAGGCGTTCATAGGAGGGATTATAGGTTATCCCTTTAACATTGGTAATACCATATTGCTTTAAGATTTCTTCTGACATCATGATTGCGGAGGTTTTGATGTCCATCAAAGTTAATAATATTAAGCAACGAAATACCCTGACTAAAATCAAGCCGCTGACTTTAAGGAAAAAGTCACACCCAAACCTCCTATTGACTATCTTTATACTGGCAATACGATTTAACATGAGAACTGTTTTTCTTTTAACCGCTTTGCTCTGTTCAGTCAGCTTATATCCGCAGAGTATAAAAGTCCGGAGCGTAATGAAGATAACACCTTCAGACAGCTTGTCTTACCTGCTGTCAGGTGTCGTGCCGGGGTCAGGACTGTTACTGGTGTCAGGAAGCGGATACAACGGCCTGAGCTTGCTTGACACGAGAACGGGCAGGATACAGGTGATAACCGCTGATGCCGGAGCCGGTTATGAACCGGAGCCAACTGCTGACGCGAAAAAGGTGCTATACAGGAGTGACAGTTTCAGTGACAACATGAAATACTCATCGGTGTACAGTTACGACATATCTACCGGGGCAAAGGAGCTGCTGCTGGAGAAAGGTAGGGATGTCCTGCCGCCGGCAGTGTCAGGGAATGCTGTTCTCATTAAGTCCGAAAGCGGGATAAAGGTGGAACAGACAGGTCCGGTTCTTAAATCGGGGAGAAGCGGAACATTCGTTGTTATCGAGGATATGATGCCGGTCCTGTACACCGGCAGTGAGCGGAAGGCCCTGATGCCAAACGGCGACGGATTCTACATCTGGGCATCACTCTCACCTGACGGCAGCATGATCCTTTACAATTACCGCGGACAGGGCACATTCATCTGTGACACTGACGGCAGGATCCTGCATGACCTTGGCAGGATCAATGCCCCGAAGTGGTTCAATGACAGGCTGGTGATAGGTATGGATGATAAGGATGACGGACACAGGATAACCGCATCCGAACTGGTTTACTACTCATTGGGCAGCAAGAAACGGGTTATTTTCACATCCACTCCCGACAGATCTGAGATGTTTCCGTTCGCGGCTGGCAACAGGCGCATTGCATTCTGCAGTGACAACGGGGAGATATACCTGATGAAAGTGAGGGTCAGATGAAACCATGGAGACGGGTATGGCTGCTGGCATGGCTTTTATTCCTGCCGGCAGTGCAGTATGGCCAGAGAGCTGATTTCAACGGACTGAAGATTTTCATCAACCCTGGACATGGAGGTCATGACGACAATGACAGGCACATGATTGCAACCGACTTCTGGGAGTCGGATGGAAACCTTGCCAAGGGGCTCTTTCTGAGGGAACTCCTGGAAAGCCGCAATGCCACCGTTTACATGTCGCGCACCACAAACTACACCTCTGATGACCTTCAGCTTTCAGTCATAGCTGAGATGGCAAATCAGGCAAATGCAGATATTTTCATCTCAATCCACAGCAACGGCTTCGACGGTACCCGCAACCAGCCTCTGGTGCTTTTCAGGGGCTATGACAACGCTCCTTACTTTCCGGCTGCCAAAACAATGGCTCAGATTCTCTGGGAGAAACTTTATGAGAAGAGCAATTGCTGGACACATTCATTTCAATGGGTAAAGGGCGACTGGACATTCTATCCCGAGTGGGGAGACAAGGTTGGCCTGGGAGTACTCAGAACCCTTAATATGCCAGGAGTCCTCTCGGAAGGCTCTTACCATGATTATATCCCGGAGGGATGGCGGCTTCGGAATGAAAACCACCTTCATCACGAAGCATGGGCAATGCTCCGGGCACTGCAGCAGTTCTACAATGTGAATCCGGAACCATATGGCATCATCGCCGGAACAGTCAGGGACGAGCTCACTTCACCTCCATATTACTTTGGCCCGGATACCAGGGATAAGAATATCCCCATCAATGGTGCAACGGTTACCCTCATGCCGGTCAACCGGACCATAACGCTTGACGACCTCAACAATGGCTTCTTCATGTTTGACTCGGTGCCTCCCGGCACCTATGAAG
>DAIDJT010000276.1 GCA_027451265.1 Bacteroidales bacterium
AACGGCATGCAGGAGATAAAACTGGCGGGCAGTGAGGCATCCAACAGGAGAGAATGGGAGGCTCAGCAAAGGGAAATATATTCCACCAGGGCAAAGGGACTCAGGATACTTCAGTTTCAGACCGCAGGCGGAACATTGATACACGAATCAATGAACATACTCATTACGGTTATCTCCGCCACCCAGGTAATCAACGGTTCAATGACCCTTGGCATGATGCTGGCCGTACAGTTCATTGCCGGGCAGCTTAACGGCCCGGTTTCACAGATAGTAAATTTCATGAGGGCAACCCAGGATGCGGGAATCAGCCTGGAACGCCTGGCTGAAGTGCATGCCATGGAGCCGGAAGAGTCATCCGCGGAATCGTCTGCCGCGATGCCTGCAAGGGCTGATCTCGAAGTAAAGAATCTCTCATTCAGGTATGAGGGCCCCGGTTCTCCGTGGGTCCTCCGTAACCTGGAACTGTCGGTCCCCGCAGGTGCGATAACGGCAGTAGTGGGGGAGAGCGGATCAGGCAAGACCACATTGCTGAAGATGATCATGGGGTTCTACAGACCGGAGGAGGGAGGTGTCTACATCGGGGGCAAAAGACTTGAAGATATCAGCATCTCATCATTGAGAAGGAACACGGGTGCGGTGATGCAGGAGGGTTATATCTTTCCTGACACAATCCTCGGCAACATTGCCCCGGGGGAGGATAATCCGGATCATGAGAAGGTGGCAACGGCGATAGCAGTAGCCAGTCTGAAGCCCCTTCTTGACAATCTGCCATCTGGCCTGCTTACTCGCGTGGGGCAGGGTGGTCACGGCCTCAGCCAGGGCCAGCGGCAGAGAATACTCATAGCCAGGGTGGTGTACAAACAGCCGGCAATTCTTTTGCTTGACGAAGCCACCAGCGCACTTGACGCCTCAAACGAAAAAATGATAGTTGAAAACCTCGCAGGTTTCTATGCCGGGCGCACAGTGGTCATCGTGGCTCACAGGCTCAGTACCGTGCGTCATGCAGACAATATTGTGGTGCTTGAAAGGGGAAGGGTGGCCGAATCGGGGACGCATGCCGGGCTCATAGCCCTTAAGGGAGCATACTACAGGCTCATACGAGACCAGCTCGAACTGGGAAAATAAATCAGACCTGTTTCCGTGGTCAGCTTTTCCTGCCGGAATAGGGTTCATAATCATCAGCCTGGTCCTTCAGGCTGTTCCTGGTAGTATTCTGGTGTAATGAGCCTCCGGTCAGACCTTCGTTTTTCTTTTTGTATTTCCTGTAATAGCTGACGCCCAGCGCTATAACCACCACAACAAGAATTACAATGTCTTTCGTTTCCATGATTATTCTTCCTGAATCTTAAAGACAAAAATAAACATTTTGACCGTCTGCCGGCAAAGCGTCTCATTAAAATAGGGTATTGGTTTGAGTTTTACCAATAATCCATTATTTTCGTGGTTTGAAAAAAAGGGGGGTAGGTCTCAACCCATCTTCCTTTGTATGAAGCACTGAAGAAAAAGGATTAAGATGACTACAAGAAATCCGGAAGACTCTGTTCAGGATGAACAATTCGATGGTATTGAAAAGACCAGCGAAGCTGCGGAAGAGAATGCTGAAATGGCTGATGTGCCGGGAGTGCCGGCCGAAGCGGCCATGACTGATGATCCAGCAAATACCCCTGCTGAAGCCGTTGAGGCTGTGACCGAACAAGTGGATGAACCCACTGAAAAAGCTGTTGAAGCTGTGACCGCACAAGTGGTTGAACCCACTGAAGAAGCCGTTGAAGCTGTGACCGGACCAATGGCAGAGGCTGCTGCTGAAGCCGCTGAGGAAGCTGTTGAACCTGTGGCTTCCTCTCCTGAGGAGGCAACTGATGAGGGGCATGGTGATGAAAACGTAGCTGAAGTTGAAATCACAGCTGAGACAGGAGAGTCAGAAGAGCACGCAGAGGACGAAGAACTCGCTGACACTGAAAGTCCGGAGGCTGAACATATCAATTATGATGAAATAGAGCTTCCGCAGGTTGACTACAGCGGCTTCTCAAGGAAGGAACTGGTGGAGACGCTTGCTCTTATTGTTGAGAACCGTCCGCCTGCCGAGATAATTGATGATGTCACCCGTATCAAGGAGTTCTTTTACAGGAAGTCAAAGGCCGAGTTCAACGAGAAACGCCTGAACTTCGCGAAGGAGGGAGGCAATATTGATGAATACAAGGCTGAACCGGATGAACTGGAGAACAGGATAAAGACAATCCTTGAGATCTACCGGAGCCGGAGAAGTGATTTCAACCGGATACAGGAGAGCGAGAAGCAGGACAACCTGCGGAAGAAGACCGAAATAATAGAACAGATTAAGGATCTCGTTAACCGTGAGGAGGCTATCAACAAGACCTTCCAGGAGTTCCGCAACCTGCAGAATGAATGGCATGCCATCGGTATAGTGCCTCAGACAGCCGTCAAGGATCTGTGGGAGAACTACCATCACAGCGTAGAGATCTTCTATGACTATATCAAGATCAACCGGGAACTGAGAGACCTCGATCTTAAGAAGAACCTGGAGGCCAAGATAGTTCTTTGTGAGAAAGCCGAGGAGCTGCTCCTCGAACCCAATGCTGTCAATGCCTTCAAACAGCTGCAGGACTTTCACAATCAGTGGCGCGAGATAGGGCCGGTACCCCATGAAAATAAGAATGACGTCTGGGAACGGTTCCGTGAAGCCACCTCAAAGGTCAACAAGAGGCACCATGAGTTTTTCGAGAAGCAGAAGGATGACCAGAAGCACAACCTTGACGCCAAGACCGCACTCTGCGAGAAGGCAGAAGAAATAGCTGCCGGGGAGATACTGACATTTGCCGATTTCAGGGAGAAGTCAGATGCCATCCTTGAATGCCAGAAGTTGTGGAAGACTATAGGATTTGCTCCGAAAAAGCATAACAACAAGATATACCAGCGTTTCAGGACCGCATGTGACACTTTCTTCGAAAAGAAGCGCACATTCTTTGCCGAGAACAAGGAGACCCAGGTGCACAACCTTCAGCTCAAGACCGAACTTTGCCTCAAGGCTGAGGCCCTTCAGGAGAGCACTGACTGGAAGGATACCTCCGAGATGCTCATCAGGCTTCAGAAGGAGTGGAAGGAGACAGGACCGGTTCCAAAGAAATACTCTGAAAAGATATGGAAGCGTTTCCGCAAGG
>DAIDJT010000277.1 GCA_027451265.1 Bacteroidales bacterium
ATTGCAATTGCGTTTTGTAAAAGCTTGGTAAGCCCTTCCGCGAATTGACGCCATGTCCTTTCGCAGTTTGAAAAGTTGGCTGATGCCTGTCATCAGCCAACGTTTTTTATCTCGCGAAAGATTATTGGCCCTGCGCCGCAAGGTGAATATCAGGGTACGCCAGCCGCTGGCGAAGATCATGGTACCGGTCACCGATCCTCACTTCCGCGAGAGTTTTGAGGCGGTCAGGCCGCTGATCCTTGCAGAGGTCAACGTCAAGGATGTGGAGTATGTTGATGACACCTCGGGAATACTTGTGCGTCGCGTCAAGCCCAATTTTAAATTGCTCGGGCCGAAGTTCGGCAGGCAGATGAAGGAGGCCGGCGCTGCAATCATGGCGCTCACGCAGGGCGAAATTGCTCAGCTGGAGCGCGAGGGGTTCCTGGATCTGTCGCTTTGCGCCGCAACTGGTGCGGCTGGTACTGCAGGTACAGCAGGCACGGCAGGCCCGAAGGGTGAGGTGCACAGCGACACCACCGACGGGACAGTATCAGCAAATCAGGCTGGCCCGAAGGGTGATGTGCACCGCATCACAACCGATGAGGTCGAGATCATCTCCGAAGACATACCCGGATGGCTCGTGGCCAACGAAGGTAAGCTGACAGTGGCACTGGATATCACAGTAACCGAGGAGCTGCTGCATGAGGGTATCGCACGTGAGTTTGTCAACCGTATCCAGAACATCCGCAAGGAGAGCGGGTTTGAGGTGACCGACAAGATCAGGGTTGTGATTGAGGATCTGCCGTCTGTCTCCGCCGCTGTGCGCAAACATTCAGATTATATAGCCTCGCAGACGCTGGCGCTGGAAGTTACACTTGCCCCGGCTTCCTCCATCTCCGGGCCCGCTGCCCGCGAGACTGACATCGAGGAGCAGATGGTGAAGGTGCTTGTTGAAAAAGTCTGAGGATCTAAGGATCTAAAGGTCTGAAGGTCTGAGGATTTGTGAATTGCGGCTTTTGAATGCGACTTTAGCCGTAGGGCATACTACCTTGTAAATGTCAGCATCCCATGGACCTTGCTGCACAACTCGACATGCCCCGGATCACAGGTGCTGGATTGAGATATCAAACACAAAACAGTGAATAGAAGGGAATGCTTCTGATGTTATTCTCATTCCCGAAATTCCTGAATGATACCCTGTATGAAAACGGGGGTAAATACCTCCTGGTGTATTCAGCAAGGCTCCTTGAGCGGACATTGTCACCTGACTTAACCTCAATCGGGATAACTTCTCCCTCTTTTTGAATTACAAAGTCCACCTCAGCCCGGCCCTGGGATTCCCAGTAAAAAATATCATAATCTGAGGCGGAAAGCGCTGCAGCAACGCTGTTCTCTGCGATCGCACCTCTGAACCTGTCTCCCGCCCTCGCAAGGTAATCGCCTGATGTAATTCCTGCCATCGCGGTCAGCAATCCTGTATCAGAATGATAAAGTTTGAAAGCCGAGGGATCCTCCCACATCGAAACAGGAAATCGGCCTTCGGATATTCTCCTGCAGGCAGTTACGACTCCAGCTGCCTTAAGCCATTCGACGGCAGTTCCATAATCGGCAGCCCTGGCACCGCTCCGTATTGTCTTATATTGAAACTTATGATTCTCCTTTCCAAGCTGTGCTGGTAAGGATCCATAGGCAGACATGATGCGTACAGTTTCAGTTCTGTCAGCATACCTGGCCATATCAGCTATATAGGCATTATGAATACTTTTCTTTACGGCATCCAGCATAAGTGTGTCGCCTGCTGAATTGTACTCTTTTACAACCTGTGGCATACCTCCGGTGTAAAGATAGATGCGGTACAGATCATTGAAAGTTTCATGAAGTGAACACTCTGTGAACCCGTTAAATGATTCCCTTATTAATCCGGAGGCTTCTCTTCCTTTGACTTCCCACAGGAATTCCTCAAAGTCAAGCGGGTACATATTCAGTGTATCGATTTTCCCTACGGGATAGGAGCTGTTGTCCCGGTTAATGGAAACACCCAGAAGCGAACCGGCAGCAATAACATGATATCCGGGAGCATCTTCACAAAAATACTTCAGGGAGGTTAATGCCCTGCTGCAGGTTTGAACTTCATCGAAGAATATCAGTGTTTTTTCCTCTGTAACCGGTTCGCCGGTAAGTACAGACAATTCCCTGATTATCCGACCGGGGTTCAGGTCGCGATCAAATATCCTGGCAAGCTCTCCATTGCTTTCAAAGTTCAGATAAAGCATATTGGCAAAATGTTTCCTGCCAAATTCAGCTATTGAATATGTTTTACCCACTTGCCTGGCGCCCTGAACAATCAATGGCTTACGGTTTCTTCTTTTCTTCCAGAGGATTAACCTGGATTCTATTTTTCGTTCCATTTTGTGTATTATTATCGCACTTTTATGATCATATTAATGCGAATATAATACTCTTTTCAGAACTTAAGGGTTGTGAATCTTATTAATTGCAGTTTAATGACCTGCCGGCAGGCAGCTATTCCCTTCTCCCAACATTTCCTATCTTTGCCCGGAACAAACAGCTGACAATATGTTTTCGGGAATAGTAGAGGAAGCGGCACCGGTGGTGCGAATAGAACAGGAGAAGGATAACATTCACATTACAATGAGATGCTCATTTGCCCATGAGCTGAAGATTGACCAGAGCGTATCGCACAACGGCGTATGTCTCACGGTTGTGAAAAAGGAGGGCGACACCTACACCGTTACCGCCATCCGCGAAACGCTGGACAAGACCAACCTCGGGCTGCTGAAGCCGGAAGACAAGGTCAACCTGGAGCGCAGCACCCGCCTCGACGGCAGGCTTGACGGACATATGGTCCAGGGTCATGTAGACCTCACCGCAACATGCACCTCAGTGCGTGAGGCCGAGGGTTCGTGGTACTACACATTTGAATACGAGCCAAAGTCGCCTGAACATATCACCGTGGAGAAGGGCTCGGTCAGCGTGAACGGAGTAAGTCTCACAGTTGTTAACTCGAAGGGAAAGTCGTTTGATGTGGCAATCATCCCCTTCACCTGGCAGGTGACCAACTTCCACCAGATAAAGGAAGGGACGGTTGTAAACATCGAGTTTGGGATTCCGTGTACGCATAGGAGGTGGGAAAGGACTGCTGGACGCCGTTCGTT
>DAIDJT010000278.1 GCA_027451265.1 Bacteroidales bacterium
AGCAGTGGTGACAGCATGGCATTGTAAAGCCCTGCCGGCTTGTAGCCGAAGAAGGTCTGCCCTCTTAACGGCGGCATTACAGCCCCTACTTTGTACTTCCACTCACCTTCGAGGCTGATTTTGAAGTCGCCGGCTGCCAGCTCGTACGTTTTGTCCGGAACGAAACCGCCGTCACCGATATTGCTGATCACCCTTACCGTAAGAATGTTTTTCCCTTCTTTCAGAATGCCCTCCGGGACAGTGTACCACCGGGGAGGGTACTGGTACGATACTGTGCCGATAAACGTACCGTTCAGGAATGCAGAATCCGCATCAACTATCCTCCCAAGGTTGACCGTAGCCTTCTTGCCGGCAGCAGATGCAGGTATGTCAATCTCTTTTCTGAACCACACAACTCCGTTGATGCCTTTCAGGGGTGTTGCTGACCAATATCCCGGAACGGAAATGTTGCTCCAGTCATCACTGCTCAGGTTCACATCGTTCCATCTCACTCCCGGCACCTTGTAAGCGGCGTCTGCCTTCTGAAGGTCACTGTACCAGTTGGCTATCCTGAGGCGGTCGTCCGCTTCGATTCCACTGATATATGAATCGATTTTGAGCTGTTGGAGTTCTGTGTAAAAAGCCGGGAACTGCTTAAGGGTTTCCTCGCTGATCCATGCTTCTGCCGGTGAGCCACCGTAGGCTGATGTCAGAATTCCGACCGGCACGCCGAATGTTTGATTAATCTCCCTGGCAAAGAACCATGCGGTGGCTGAAAAGTCAAGAACCGTTTCGGGGTTGGCTGCCACCCATTTGCCTCCAGGCAGGTCGGTCTGCGGGCCTGTAAAAACATATGTTTTTGGAACAGTAAATGACCTGATCAGGCTGTTTTCCGCTGCCGCAATCTCCTTTTCGTACAAAGGCCTGACGCGCCTGACAGGGAGTTCCATGTTCGACTGGCCGGAGCAGAGCCAGACGTCGCCGATCATAATATCTCTGATTGTCAGATTGTTGCTTGCCACTATGGTCATCGTGAGAGGTCCCCCGGCCTGCATTGGCGGCAGTACCATCATCCAGTTGCCGGAGCCATCAGTCTTTGCGTTGTATTGTTTCCCGGCAAATTCTATGACGACGTTTTCGCCAGGCGATGCCCATCCCCATATTTTCAATTCAGTGTCCCGTTGCAGTACCATGCCGTCGCTGATCAGCCGCGGCAGCCTGACCTGTGCATTCAGCGTCACAGTCACAAGCAGAACAAATAGCATTGCAGAGAAATGGCGAAGTCTTGTTTCCATATTTTTTATCTTTTATTTCCAGGACTATCGATTTGCGAATTGCGAATTGCGAATTGCGAGTTTATTAAATCTGCAATCGCAACTCGCAAATCGTCACTTCTTATAGCTTTCCGGCGGACCGAGGTAAGATGGTTTCAGGCCACCGGTGTTGACCACAATCTTTTCAAGAACCATTCCCGGGTCAATCATCCACACCATGAGGGTATGGTATCCGGGTTCGGTTACTGTTATTTTTCCCTTCACATAACGTGCACTGTTGCGAACAGTCTCTTCCCATTCCCTGTTGAAATTCTCGGCGTTGAATTGTGACGGCACCACGGTTATAAGCTGAGGTTCACCGTCATCAACGGAGAGTCCGATTCTGAAGTCCCTGTCAGGCAAAAAATTGAGTGAGGGAGCCATATGCAACACTGTTTCAAACTCGCCGGTCGAGAAGAGATACATCCTGTACTCCAGCGCCGGGGAGTCTTTCCCCGGCACGGCAGGAGGCGCATCCGTAAAGGCCGAGGCACGCATGCCCGAACTGGTTCTGCCGTAATCCTCAATCCTCTCCCAGCGCCTTTCGTCGCTGTCATGCCTGCCAGTAAAGCTGGCAGCTTCCATTGACACATAACCGTCAGCCTCAACAAATCCCTCGACTGTTGACAGATCAGGTGAAGCGGGGTAAAAAGCGGTGACCCCGATTTTTATTTCATTGCCTTCGGCTCTGACTGTAACGGAGCCTAAGTAGATTCCCTGGGAGAGTGCAGCCTGCTCTGCAGTAGCAGTGCCATCATTCCGGATGTGGAAGGGAGCAGGCTGTTCTGCAGGAGCAGTGCCATCATTCCGGAGGCGGGACAGGGCTTCCCAGTCAACTGTAACGGTTATCCTATGCTGGTCCCTGATCCTGCCCCGGCTGCTTCCGGGGATGATCCAGGGTTTATCAGCTATGGCAGTGTATCCGAACTGATCGTTGCCCCTGTTGAATATCTCAAAATACCTGGTCTGCCTGTTGAAAACATCAAATGCAGGCAGGCGGGGAGCTGCTTCTGATCCCGGCCATGCCTCAGCGGAACCCTCCACAGCCACGGCAGGCAATGCGCCGGTGGGGACTTTGGGGCGTTCGAGCTTTATATGACGCAGGCTGTTTTCCGGCGGGTCATTCCAGGCGATATATCCCAGGTGAGCCTGGTCCATGAAGTGTTTCCACCGGCCGCCGGCATAAACGCGGTTATAGTATCCCATCAAAGCAGCGTCGGCTGTGAAGAGCTGCTCCGTGCGGTCAGCCATTTCACCGGTATTTACCCTTCCCTGTGATGCGTAAAGGGCATTCTTACCGGCTGTGACATAGAGCTCGTTGACCAGGGCACATGCCTTAACGGGGAAGAGGACAAGATGGAAGTACGCATCCTTCATCTCCGCGGGGAGCAAATGTCCGATCTGCTCAGCCCTGTCTGCCAGTCTGTTATAATCGTCCACAATCCGGTCAGCCTCATTGTAGTCAACAAGACTATAGCTGGAAGGGGAGAGAAGCTCAGGTTTGCGACGTCCGTTGAACATGGTGTATTCCCTGATTATTTCCGATATCTCCCCGGCATGCTCCGGTCCAAAAATCCCGGCAGCCCACTGCTGAGTCCAGGCTGCCATATCCTCACTGCCCAGCGCACCGGTTTCCCAGGCCAGGTCGAGGAAATATTCCACCGGGATTTCGTATCCCCTGAAGTGCCCCACATTGACAATCCAGATCCTGTCGGCACCATACTGTTTTGCCAGTGACATCTGGTCCCAGATCTTCGGGATAGGACTGGTGTTTATCCACTGGTAACTGCGGGGCCCGCCGTGGTAATCAAAATGATAGTAAACCCCGGCTCCGCCGCTGCGTTTTCTTTCAT
>DAIDJT010000279.1 GCA_027451265.1 Bacteroidales bacterium
AACCGTAACAGCATCAAAAGGCATCTCGCCGAATACCGCCCTTGCATACATCTTCGATGTGTTGCCGATATCGCCACGTTTGGCGTCAGCGATAATGAATATATTGGTATCCAGCTTGTTGATGTACCTTACTGTCTTGTCCAGAGCTGCCATACCCCTGGCACCGTATGACTCATAGAAGGCAAAGTTGGGTTTATATGCCACCGTATACATGTGGGTGGCATCAATTATCCGCCTGTTGAATTCGAAGATCGGATCCCCGGCATTTGCGACACATGCCGGCAGCTTGGAGATTTCCGGGTCAAGCCCTACGCACAGGAAGGATTTCTTTTTAAGAATATGCTGGAATAATTCCCTTGAGGTCATGATAACATATATTAATAGTCACTCTCTTTCAGGCGCTCAGCGTTCTCGGCCATCTGAAGCTTGTCAAGCAGCTCCTGGATATTGCCGTCAAGCACTGACGGCAGGTTGTACAGGGTAGTGTTGATGCGGTGGTCAGTCACCCTTCCCTGCGGGTAGTTGTATGTGCGTATCTTGGCTGACCTGTCACCCGTTGATACCATGGTTTTGCGCTTGTGCGAAATCTCATCAAGATACTTCTGGTATTCAAGGTTGTAAAGACGGGTGCGAAGCTCCTTCATAGCCTTCTCCAGGTTCTTTATCTGCGATTTCTCGTCCTGGCAGGTAACCACCACACCGGTGGGAATATGTGTCAGCCTGATGGCCGAATAGGTGGTGTTGACGCTCTGTCCGCCGGGACCGGAGGAACAGTATGTATCCTTGCGGATATCCTCGTTCTTTAGCTCTATGTCGAACTCGCCGGCTTCGGGGAGCACTGCCACTGTTGCTGCCGAGGTATGGATACGGCCCTGTGTCTCGGTCTGAGGGACACGCTGCACACGATGAACGCCTGATTCATATTTCATGATGCCATAAACTCCGTCGCCAATGACGTTAAAAACTATCTCCTTGTATCCGCCGGCAGTACCCTCGGTATAATAGTTCATATCGATCTTCCAGCCGCGCGCCTCGATATATTTTGAATACATCCGGAAGAGGTCGCCCGCAAAGATGCTTGCCTCGTCACCACCGGTACCGGCACGGATTTCCATGACAGCATTCTTTTCATCCTCGGGATCAGCCGGAAGAAGAAGGAATTTGATGTCTTCCTCCATCTCCGGAAGCGACTGGAGCAGGGAATCTATTTCGGCCTTGGCCATTTCGCGCATCTCCTCATCCTTCTCGGTGGCAAGAAGAGCCCTTGTGCTTTCAAGGTTGTCAATTGCGCTTTTGTACTTCTCATAAGCCTCAACCACCGGTTTGAGCTCCTTGTATTCCTTGTTCAGCTTGATATAGCGCTTCATGTCGGTCATAACGTCCGGAGAGGTCAGGAGCTCGCCCACCTCCACAAAACGCTTCTTTACGCCAAGCAGCCTGTCAAGAATAAGATTGTTTGCCATCAGATGCCAAATTTCAGGGTGCAAAGGTAATCATTATAAGGCAATAGCCAATAGCCATCAGGCAATAGTGAATCGGGCACAGTCCATAAAGAATTGAAGATTTGCGATGTGCGAGTTGCGATGTGCGATGTGAGAGTTGCGATTTGCGATATGCGATTTTGGCCGTAAACCAACAAGCATTGTGACAGGTCAGTACACGAACTCTCCCCGGGTGGTCATGATGGTCAGCCCAGGAGATGCGGCAGGCTCACAGTGACCAACCACACGGGCATCCAGGTTGAATGCAGAAGCAATCTCAATGACAGCTGCAGCATCCGCTTCATCTACATACAGTTCCATTCGATGACCCATGTTGAAGACACGGTACATCTCATCCCACGGCGTACCGGAGCTCTTCTGTATCAGCTCAAACAGCGGCGGCACCGGAAAGAGATTATCCTTGATCACATGCAACCTGTCAATGAAATGCATGATTTTGGTCTGACCGCCTCCGGAGCAGTGCACCATACCGTGAATGGCAGGACGCATGGCATCCAGCACATTCCTTATCACAGGTGCATATGTACGGGTGGGAGACAGTACCAGCCTGCCAGCATTGACGCCTGGCACCGCGGTGGAATCGGTGAGCCTCATCTGCCCGCTGTAGACCAGTGCAGCAGGTACAGACCCGTCATAGCTCTCGGGATACAGGCCGGCAAGATAATTATGGAAGACATCGTGACGTGCGGAGGTGAGTCCGTTGCTGCCCATGCCTCCGTTATACTCACTCTCATATGTGGTCTGTCCGAAGGAGGCCAGACCAACTATCACATCACCGGCCCTGATATTTGCATTGTCAATGACATCGGCCCGGGCCATCCGTGCCGTCACCGTAGAGTCAACAATGACAGTCCTGACCAGGTCACCCACGTCGGCTGTCTCGCCTCCGGTAGACCATATCCCGATGCCGGCATCCCTCATCCGGGCAAGGAACTCCTCGGTGCCTTCTATCAGTGCTTTTATAACCTCACCGGGAATAAGGTTCTTGTTCCTGCCTATTGTGGATGAAAGAAGAATATTTTCCGTCACCCCCACGCACAAGAGGTCGTCGAGGTTCATCACCACAGCATCCTGGGCTATCCCCTTCCAGACCGACAGGTCACCTGTCTCCTTCCAGTAGATATAGGCGAGAGATGATTTGGTGCCCGCGCCGTCAGCATGCATGATGTTGCACCATGCCGGGTCACCGCCCAGGATATCAGGAATTATCTTGCAGAACGCCTTAGGGTACAGACCTCTGTCTACGTTGCTGATGGCAGCATGCACCTCCTCCTTCCCGGACGAGACACCTCTCATTGCATAGCGCGATCTGTCATTAATCACAAGTCAGGGTTCCCCGGGTATAATTCATCTATTTAGCTGGCTCATAGTCAGTCCTCAGCACCTTGAATTCAGTACGGCGGTTTATCTGATGGGCTATCTCCTTCTGCTCGTCGCTGGCAAGGGAGTTAATGTACTGCTCTGTCAGAGATGCACCAGGGCGAAGGAACGGAGAATCCTTCATTATTGCATCGTCAACCACTTTCGGGCTGGTCTCACCATAACCCTTTGCGGTCAGCCTGTCTGCAGCAATACCCTTTCCTATCAGATAGTCAACCACTGACTGTGCCCTCTTCTGTGACAGGTCCA
>DAIDJT010000280.1 GCA_027451265.1 Bacteroidales bacterium
TCTGTAGTTTGACAGGCCCGGATTCTCCGAGTTGATTGTATTGAACCAGAACCGCTCCCATCCCTGGGTAGCTTCACCCGAGAAAGGTGTATCACCAAAAACATCGGCACGGAGTTCTCCCAGTACCATGAAGTTCGATTCATACGTCCTGAGCCTGCTGTGAACCCCGGCAATGAAACTTTCAAATTGTTCGGGAGATTTCCAGAAGTTTCCGTCAGCAACGGAGCTCTCCGGGGTAAGATCAAGTGACAACTTCTCACATCCTGAGAAGAAAGCCATCATGACTCCCAATAATGCTATGTATTTTAACTTCTTCATTTTTCAGAGTAATTTTTTATTTCAGAATGAAACCTGCAGACCCATTATATAGGATTTTGGCAGCGGATATCGTCCGGAATCAACTCCGCCAATCTCCGGGGCTGTGCCGGTATACTTTGTAAAATAAGCAATGTTCTGCCCGGTGACATAAACGGAGACTGCCGAGAGTTTTGCCTTATTCACAAGATCTGAGGGAAGATTGTATGACAGAGTCAGTTCCCTGAGGGCAAGATAGTCTCCCTTTTCATACAGGAGGGAATTGTTGCCATTGAGGTTTGCATTGGCATTGTTTTCCCTTGTATAATTCTTCTTTGCGAGCTGATCAGCATAGTAGAACTTCGGGATGTCAGTTTCAGTGTTTTCCGGGGTCCAGCTTCGTTTTACCCAGTCTATGATGTTGAAGGTTCCCTGGTACTGACCCAGGGTTCGTGCTGCAACATCATTATAAATTGTATGACCAAGGGCATAGTCAAACCTTGCCGAGAGGGTAATACCCCTGTAGGAAAGGTTTGAGGAAAATCCGCCTACCACCTTTGGAATTGTTGAACCTACCTTGACCCTGTCACGGAAATCTATTGTATCATTCTTATCCAGGTCAGCCCAGAGCACATCGCCCGGCTCAATAGGCAGCTTCCCTGTCTTGTTTGCCAGGCCAGCCCAGAGCGCCGGGCCGTACAATTCAGCTATCTTGTCATACCTGTTGGCAGCAACAGCATTGACATCATTCCAGTCCCTGAGAATTCTCTCCTGTTGGTAGGCATAGATCTCACCCAGCGTACCGCCTTCCTGGTATCCTCCTACCCATATAACCTGGCCCGATTCCGGGTCAAAGATCTGAATTCCACCCTGCCTGTTGCGGTCATTGCCGTTCTCAGGGAGTTTCAGGATTTTATTTGAGTTGATTGAGGTGTTGAATCCAAGATCCCATTTCAGGCCGTTTTCGAGGGTCAGTACGTTGGCAACCACCTCGGCCTCGAAACCGGAGTTCTGGAATGTTCCAAGGTTTGTACGAAGACTCGTAAAACCTGTATACCCTGGCAACGCAAGGTCTGTGAGCAGATCACTGGTAATACGCCTGTAGTAGCCGGCCAGGATCATTACACGGTTGTTAAGCAACCCTATGTCAACACCTGCCTCAAATGAGCGGCTCTTTTCCCACTGCAGGGCCTTGTTGACTATACCGGTGTTAAGGAATCCCTGGTATCCGCTGTATGCCGTCTGAATACCATAAACACCCTGAACCTCATAGTTGCCGAGGCCGGCAACGTTGCCGTTAAAACCATAGCTCAGGCGAGGCTTAAGGGTGGTAACAACAGACGAGAGTCCTGAATTAAGGAAGAAATCCTCCTTGTGCAGATTCCATCCAGCCGAGATACCGGGGAAGAAACCCCATCTGTTGCCTTCAGCCAGCCTTGAAATGCCATCATATCTTGCTACTGCGGTGAACAGATACCTGTCACTGTAATCATAGGTAAGACGGCCGAATCCTGAAAGAATCCTGTAGGCGGAGGTTGCTGAGGAGGTCACCGTGCGCTCGGTAGCTGCATTCAGTGTATAAATATCATCAGTGGGTGCTTTCTGGCCGGTGGCAGTGAATGCGAACTCACTGTAGTCAAAGAGCTCACCGCCAGCCAGGATTGTAAAGTTATGATTCGAAACACTCTTCGAATAATCAAGTGTAACTGTGTGCTGCTGCTGCAGTGATTTCGCATCATAGGCATATGACTGCCTGGTGACGTCAGGTGTTGTTGCTGTCTGACGCTGGCTTGCCTTGTTGAACGACTGGTACAGGTAATCATAGTAATAGAAGTTGGTCTGTGCCTTAAGACTCAGGCTCTTGACAATCTCCCAGTCAGCACCGAATGAAAATGTTGTTCTGCGGGTGTCATCCTTGAAAACATACCTGTTGAGCCAGTAGATGGGATTGCCATCGGAAGGACCGTTGCCTGCGGTCGGATTGCCGTCAGCGTCATACGGATTATATGTTGGCCAGAGACTCATCGTCCTGTAAAACAGGTTAGCCTCGGAGGTCCAGAGGGTGGGCTGCTGGGAAGCACTGAAAGTAAGGGCTCCGTTCACCTCAAAGTTCTTCTTGATCTTATAGGAACCGTTTAGGGTGGCTGAGTACCTTTTATATTTAGTTCCGATGATCAGACCATCCTCATCATAATAACCCAGGCTGGCTGCAAATTTGCCTGCCTCATTGCCACCGGTGAAGCTGAGGTGATGGTCCTGCGTGAAGGGGCGCTGCGTAAAGGCAGCATCAGCCACCTGTCCGCTGAAATCCCTGAAAAGAATTGTATCAGAAACATCAGTGAAAGGATCTTCCATAAACTGCCACCCTTCATTGATATATTTCTGAAAATCAGGTTTTGTCGTGCTGTTGACAGCCTTGATTGAAAACATCTGTTGGAGCAGGGCCGAAAGGCCCAGACCGTAACCATTGTTTGTGTTGGGATTATAAGGCGTGGCACCGGTCTGGACACGTCCGACATTCAGGTTCCTTACGCCCATCCTGTTATAATAGATGTAATCATGTGCATCGAGGTATCCGTACCCCTCTCTCCTTAAATTGAAGCCGGTTTTAACCTTATAAGTAATGTCCGAAGTACCGTATTTTCCTTTTTTTGTTGTGATGAGGATAACACCGTTGTTTGCTCGTGATCCGTATATTGCGGTTGATGCTGCATCCTTCAGTACCTGCATTGATTCAATGTCAGCAGGGTTGAAGTCAGAAAGTGATCTTACAATACCGTCAATCACCACCAGCGGAGCACCCGGATTGTTTATTGAT
>DAIDJT010000281.1 GCA_027451265.1 Bacteroidales bacterium
GTCAAGGCCGTACTTCGTGACGCCGTACTTGCGGGCCTGGTGCTGCACAACCTTCTCACCTATATTCCTGAATCCGGCCTCACGTGCCAGCAATGGAATATATCTGTGCATCTCGCCGTAGACCTCTATGCTTTTCACGACCTCTGCATCATAGGCCTTGAGCCCGCAGTTGAAATCGTGCAGCCTGATACCCGAAAATTTCCTTGCCGTGTAGTTGTAAAACTTTGAAGTGGTTCGCTTGATGAACGGATCATACCTCTTCTTCTTCCAGCCGGAAACGATATGATATCCCTCTTCCCGGATCATCTTCATCAGCCCGGGAATCTCCTCAGGGCTGTCCTGAAGGTCGGCATCCATGGTTATCACCACATCGCCGGAGGCAGCTTCGAAACCGGTCTGGAGCGCTGCCGCCTTGCCGTAGTTGCGGCGGAACCGTACTCCCTTCACCCGGCTGTTGGAGGCTGATATGCGCTTTACAGCCTCCCATGTTCCATCCGAGCTGCCATCGTCAATAATGATTACCTCGTACCCGATTGATGATCCGGTGCAAACCCTGTCAATCCATTCTGCCAGTTCAGGCAGCGATTCCGCCTCATTATAGGCGGGAACTACAACGGTCAGATCCATATTACAGCTTCGGTTCCTCCTCCACTTCGTCAAGGAGGGGGTTGCCTTTCTTCATCACAAACAATGAAACTATAAGCGAGAGGATGAGCCCGTACAGTACGCTGTTGAATATACTCATCAGTGAGGTGAACCAGGGCTTCATCATTTTGGCCTGCATCTCCATTGCCTTTTCTATGGCTGCTTCGGGAACACCCTTGTCAACCATCCTGGCTTCGGCAATTGCCATTGATTTGTCCATCAGACCCGGGTCAATGAATGAATAGAGCACGTAGATATATATTGCTGAAATGATTGCGGCATAAATACTGATAATCACACCTGCACCCACTGACTTTCCATATGAGATGTAGCCGTTGTTGTAGTGATCACGGTATGAGCGAAGAAGGAAAAAGAGAACCACAACGCCCAGGAGCAGGCTTGGCCATATTATCCATGGCTTGAAGGTTAAATCGAACATGTAAGTTAAGACCGAGAGGACTACAGTGATGAGACCATATATGATCCCGTAGTTAAGAGTCTCTTTCCAGATTGACCTTTTCTTTTCCATTTTAATGCGTTTTCAGATTATGAAAACAAATATAATCTATTTGCGTGAAAAGGAAATCCTGTGATTGAGCGTGCGATATTTGCTGCAGCCCGGAAAAATTACTATCTTTGTGCGGGGTAAGTCTCATACGACCAGCTCCCTTTGAACTCCCCCAGGGTCGGAAGGCAGCAAGGGTAGAAGGTTGTAGCGGTGCGATGTGAGTAGCTTACCCTTCTTTTTTTAAATCCCTCTCATCAGAAGTTTATATATTTGCCGTCACTTTACTGTAGGGATGCTGATAAAGATATACCCGGAAAATCCGAACCCGGCATATGTGCGAAGGGTGACATTCGTTCTGGAACAGGGCGGAGTGGTCATTTACCCTACCGATACCATCTATGCTATGGGATGTGACATCAGGGCATCGAAGACAATTGACAGGATAGCAAGGTTCAAGGGACTTAACCCCGGTAATCCGGACATGTCAATGATCTTTGAGTCGATGAGCCAGTTGTCTGAATACACCGTCATTCATGACAACAACCTCTTCAGGCTGCTCAAACGCAACCTGCCGGGTCCATTCACCTTCATAGTTCCGGCCAATAACCAGATCCCTGCCATGTTCAAGCACAAGAAGAAGACGCTTGGCATCCGCATACCTGACAACACAATCACCATGGCCATTGTCCGTGACCTGGGAAGGCCACTGATGACAACATCAATCCATGAGGATAATGAGATAATCGAGTATATAACTGACCCTGAGCTGATACACGAAAAGTATGATGATTTTGCTGACCTGGTTGTTGACGGCGGCTTCGGCAGCAATGAACCCTCAACGGTGGTAGACTGCACCGGTCCGGAACCGGTCATCCTGAGACAGGGTAAGGGAGTACTCGAGTTCTGAGGGGTAATCAGAAATTATTCTGAATCTCCGGTGCGACTCACCATAACGCCGGAGTGTCAAAGTGAATGGCTGAACTGATTGTCAGCCCTTTTTAATGACTGTCACCGGTAAAGAACCTGTTCAGCTTGTCAAAGGCTGTGGGCAGGGTAAAAACCACCACCTTGTCATTTGCCTGGATCACAGTGTCACCTGTGGCAATATATGGTTTGTAATTGCGTATCCCGCCTCCGACGATGGCATCCTTTGGGAAATCGATCAGTTTGAGCGGCCCGCCGGTGATACGTGCATTAACAGGAACATTGTATTCTATCACTTCGGCGTCGGTACCGGTCATCATCTTGACCTGGGTGACGTTCGGGTTCATTGTGTGCCTGAAGATACGGCTGGCAGTGGCTATCTTCTTGTTGATGATGGTGTCAATACCGGAGTTTTCGGCCAGGTTGATGTATTCCATATTCTCAACTTCTGCGATGGTCTTCATCACCCCAATCTTCTTCGCCAGCAGGCAGGCCAAAATATTTGTTTCTGAATTGCCTGTAACGGCAACGAAAGCATCCATATGCTGCAGCCCTTCTTCTGCCAGGAGGTCACCGTTCCTGCCGTCGCCGTTGATCACCAGGGTCTCCTCAAGAGCCTCGGCGAGGTCACGGCACTTTTCCATATCAATATCTATCAGCTTCACCTGGCAGTCATGCTGCAGCTTGAGGGCTATATGCCTGCCTATACGGCTGCCTCCGAGGATCATAATGCTTTTTGCCTGGACATTTTTCTTTCCCGAGAACTTCATCAGGTCAGAGATACCGTCACGGGTTGATATCACGAATGCCAGGTCGCCCTCCTTGAACTGCTCTTTGCCGCGCGGGATGATCGTATTCTCGTGTCTCTTGATAGCCACGGCGCGGTACTTGATTGCCCCAAGCGAGTTTGCAACCTCCTCAAGGGTGCGGTTAAGCACCGGGGCATTCTTTTCAAGCTTCTGCACATAAAGGGAGAGCAGGCCGCCGGCAAAGTCCATGAACTCGGTGGTACCTGTCTCCTT
>DAIDJT010000282.1 GCA_027451265.1 Bacteroidales bacterium
AAAAGCGTGGTGGCTTCCGCCCCGGTACATGGAAGACCTGTGAAGGAGACAAAAAAAGCACCTGAAGATGCACCTGGCAAAGCATCCTCAATCAAGGCACCGCTGCCAGGGGTTATTATACAGGTCCTGGTCAGGCCGGGTGACGATATCAAACCGGGTCAGACAGTATGTACTCTCGAAACCATGAAGATGGAGAATGCAATCAAAGCAGAGACGGGAGGCAAGGTAATCACCCTTAATGTTTCCCCCAGCCAGTCAGTCCTCCAGGATGAGGTCCTGATGGTTATCGGTTAATGATTGATGGGAAAATGATGTGGACGTTGCCTGCACCTCCGTTGATCACATCACTGGTATGGATGGCATTCGTCAGACCGGGTCAGGACAGGCAGCAGGGAAATTGCTGAAATATCCCGGATAATATTCTTAAGTTTGTTATTCACTTCATTTCAGCTTGGAAACGATGAAACAGGCAATTACCGGCAATGCCGGACCCAAGGTAAGGTCTGACATTGAAGTTACCCTTGAGCTTGCTGATTCAGGCGGCATAGAACTGAACATCAAATCAAAGGTAAAGAGTATGTACGGCAAAGCTATCGAAGAGCAATGCCGGTTCCTGCTTGACTACTTCGGTATAGCAAATGCCAGGCTCTCGGTGAATGACTCCGGTGCTCTGCCTTTTGTAATTGCCGCAAGGATTGAAGCAGCCGTGAGAGCCCTCACGGAAACCACAAAGACCTTTGTCCCGGAAATGATACCGGAGAACCTCTACAATTCATCGCGCAGCAGGTTCAGATTTTCCCGCCTTTACCTGCCAGGCAACAGCCCCGGCATGTTTCTCAATGCAGGCCTTCACTCTCCTGACGGCATCATCCTCGACCTGGAAGATTCAGTCGCTCCCGACCGGAAGGATGAGGCAAGAATACTTGTCAGAAATGCCCTCAGGGTGGTGAACTTCTATGGCGCAGAGAGAATGGTGCGCATAAACCAGGGTGAACGGGGACTTGAAGACCTCGTGGCCCTGATACCTCATAATGTGCAACTGGTTCTGATTCCCAAATGCGAGAACGCCGAAACAGTCCGGACAGTAGACAATAAGATAAAGGAGATAAAGGCTGGGTCAGGACAGACGGGAACAGTCTTCCTGATGCCTATAATAGAGAGCGCTGCAGGAGTGGAGCATGCCACGGAGATTGCCACAGCCTCTGAATCAGTGGTTGCCATGGCAATCGGCCTCGAGGACTACACCGCTGACCTGGGCGTTCAACGCACAAAGGAGGGCAAGGAATCTCTTTATGCACGCAACCGCCTGGTTGTTGCCTCAAAGGCTGCAGGCATTCAGCCGATTGATTCGGTTTTCTCAGATGTTGGTGATATGGACGGCCTTTTGCAGAATGTGCTGTCATCCAAGGCTATGGGCTTTGAGGGAATGGGTTGTATCCACCCGCGACAGATAGCAGTAATCAGGGAGGGATTCTCTCCTTCCCCGGAGGAGACGGATAAAGCAAAGAAGATAGTTATTGCGTACCGCGACGCGCTCGAGAAAGGTCTGGGAGTTGTTGCTCTCGGTACAAAGATGATAGACCCGCCGGTTGTGGCCAGGGCAGAGAAGACAATAACCCTTGCCGTCAGGCTGGGACTATTGCCGGAGAACTGGATTGAAGTGGAAAAGTCAAAGAATTAACACATACCCGGTCATGAAACTATTGGAAAATGCAGCCGGCCGCTTGGTGCCGGATGAAATAAACGGCAAGGAAGCCATTCCGTTCAAGGGTGTTGGCAAGCACCGCCCGGCAGGCAGGAAATATGCACCTCCCATATCTACCTGCATTGACTACCCGGAAGATAACAACAAGGTGGTGGGCTCACTTAAGGAGGCACTGGTGCGGTGCGGACTGAAAGACGGAATGACCGTTTCAACCCATCATCACCTGCGCGACGGTGACCTCGTAAGCAACCAGATTTTCTCAATTGCTTCAGAGATGGGTATCAAGGATCTGGTCTGGCTTCCATCCGCATCCTTCCCGTGCAATGACCCCGTCATCCAATATCTTGAAGACGGCACTGTCAACCGCATTGAGGGAAGCATGAACGGCCCGCTGGGTATGTTCGTGTCAGACGGTAAAATGAAGGGTATGGCTGTGCTCCGCTCTCATGGCGGACGCGTTCAGGCAATACAGGACGGAGAAGTGAAAATTGACATTGCCGTGCTGGCCGCTCCCGCAGCCGACTCCTTCGGCAACGCAAAAGGCACGGGCGGACCATCAGCTACGGGAGTAATTGGCTATGCCAAAGCAGACTATATGTATGCTGACAGGGTTATTGTGGTGACTGACAACCTGGTTGACCTGCCATGCTTCCCAATGGAGATAGAAGGCAATTACGTTGACTATGTTGTGGTGGTAGACAAAATTGGTATTCCTGAAAAGATCGTCTCCGGCACCACACAGATCACCAAGAGCCCGGACCGACTGCTTATTGCCGAGTTGACGACATCTTTCCTTGAGAAATCCGGACTGCTCCGTAACGGCGCCACAATGCAGGCCGGGGCAGGAGGGACAAGCCTGGCAATTGCTGTATACGTGCACCAACTCCTGAAGAAAAAGGGATGGAAGCTCAGTTTCGGGTTCGGCGGCAGTACAAAGTACATGGTTGACATGCTCGAGGAAGGCCAGATGGGCTACATTCTTGATGCACAGGCTTTTGACCTTGACTCTGTAAAATCGATTGAGAAGAATCCTAACCATATTCCCTATCCGGTCTTCAACGCCTACAACTACCACTCCAAAGGCAACCTGACCACCATGATGGATATCATGATCCTTGGGGCCACGGAGATTGATACAAACTACAACGGTAATGTGGTGACTCACTCTGACGGCCTGCTACTGCACGGTATAGGCGGCTGGCAGAACTGCCTCCACGCGCGCAATGTCATTATCCCGGTGCCTCTTTTCCGTGACAGGATACCGGTGATTGTTGACCGTGTGACAACCCTGTGCGGGCCGGGAGAACTTATTGATGTGATAATAACCGAGCGGGGCATTGCCATCAATCCCCGGAGACAGGATCTGATTGACTCTGTCCGCGGGAAGGG
>DAIDJT010000283.1 GCA_027451265.1 Bacteroidales bacterium
GTCAGACCTCAAAATTGACCTGGTCAACCCGTGGAAGAGGGTTACACTGGCCACCCTTAAACCATACGCCCCTGGTGGATACACCCACTCATTCGTCCTTGCAGACACACTCGGGCTAAGACTTGATACCCGATACCAGCTTACGCTCACACCTGCCGGAAGAACAAGGGACCTCGTTTCCGGGGAGTTCACCTATGAGTATTATGATCTCAGGAGCCTGAAACTGGTTGTCAGAACACCTGACAGTGTCCAGTACAGGGGCAGGCCCTTTATCATAGGCCTGAAGGCCCTAAACGAAAATGACATGATCCTGCCTGACGCCAGGGTGACCATCCATATCCTCCGTGACAGGGTCAATGAGATTGCGGGGCCATTCCTTCCCGTAAAGGATACAATTGCAGTGATCCACGAGACTCTTCGTCCCTCTGGCGAGACCGTGGTAATGATTTCTGACACCTTGTTTCCTGAGGCCAACATGACCTGTAAAATTGTTGCCGTTGCCAATACCTCTGACAATGAGTCAGTCACGGAAACAAAAACAATGACCTTCATTGACAGGAAAGAGGAGATCTGCTACAGCACCGGCGGTGATTCGGTAAAGTTCTACCTGAAAGTCAATGGGGCAGAAACTGAAAGGGAAGCTGAATTCAGAACGTCTGACGCGTTTGGGAACGAAAGCCCTGTCAGAATAATAAGCCTCCCCCGGAGTATTAAAGCTGACCCGTTCGTCACCAGCTACTCGATTGTCTCCGGGAAGGCACGTCGTACAGTGAAGACACAGGAACTTCCCCACGGCATTGCACCCCGGATCTCCAGAACTTCCGATTCTGTTTTTATCAGAGTTACAGGCAATACAGGACTGGCTTTCAGCTACTTCATCTATGACCTCAACCGCGAGGTGACCCGGGGAACGGCTGAAACCCTTGATTTCAGGGAACGGGTAACCTCTGACAGGAAATGGTATCTCTCACTCAGCTTCCTCTGGGGCGGAGAGATGAACAGCAACATCTACGAGATCTCAAGGAACAATAGTCGGCTGAACATACTCGCAGAGCAACCAGAAAAGATAATTCCCGGCAAGGAAACAGCTATCACCCTCACTGTCACCGATGCCGACGGCAGGCCGGTCAGCAACACAGATATAACTGCTTTTTCTCTTACCCGCAAATTCGGATACAGTCTGCCTCCTCTTCCGTATCTGGCCAAACCCCGGAAAAGCAAGGAACATATAAATTCATTCCGTTTCAATGCCACAAACGCCGGATATCTGGCACATCCCCTTGATTATGACTGGTGGAATTCCAAAGCAGGACTTGATACCATTGGGTATTTCAGATTCCGGTATCATCCTGAGGAGATTGCCGTCTTTCAGTGTGACATGGGCGACAGCATCACACAGTTCGCCCCGTTCATCTTCCGCAACGGCATGCCTGTGCGGATCAACCAGGTGTACGTTGACCACAGGCCTGTTTTCATTGATTTCGCCTCTGCTAACCAGCCTTACTCCTTCAGGGTCGACACAGGCTGTCATTTCATCAGCATCAGGACTCCCGAAGCAGTTTACGAAGCTGACAGCGTAAGGTTTCTGAGCGGCAAGAAACTTGTACTTTCCGTCAGGGACAACGATAAGCCCGTCAGTTATACCAGGAAAGAAGCCTCTTCCAAAATGACGGAAAGGGAACAACGCATGATCGCCAATTACGTCATGCCCTACAGGACATTGTTTGAGAACAGTGTGGCCAGCCTGCATCAGGGTGAAAATATTATCCTGATGAGCGATATTGATCAGCAACTGGCAAATCCCGACAGGGTGTTTTCTTCGCAGGGCACACGTATCGCCGGGCCGGTAATGCCAACCGCCGCCAGGTTCGTTCTGCCCGGGAAATTTACCACTGATTTCAGGTTTGAGCCTTTGTATGAATATGACTTTGAGAAAGGGCTGCTGAGAATGAGGTCATTCGACCCTGAAAAAAGAATTCCCCGTTATTATGCAAGGGGCAACGCCATGCAGGACTGGAGGGACACTGTCATTACACAGGCATTTCTTGAAAGGGTCAGCAGGGAGATCATGGAAAAGAGGACTGCCCCGCGTTACAGGTATTCCCGCAGAGAAAATACGCTCCCCGGGAACGGGACGGTTCAGATAATTGACAGCAGGGCAGAGAAGCCCGTTGGTCCGGTGGTCAACTTCCTTGTCTCCGTGGAAGGAAAAGCCATATATGACGGCCAGGGATATTTCAACTCATTGACCAACATCATCCCCGGGTGGTACAGGTTCATCTCCTTTCTGCCGGGCGGCCGCCAGTCAGTATTTGACTCAGTCGAAGTCCTGGGCAACAGCGCCACATTCATTGACCTGGCCCGCACAGAAATATCGGATGACCCTGAATTGTACAGGAAGATCATTGAGATGATCAATGCCCCGGAAAGCCGACCGGGATCAGCAACATCCCTGGAACGAAAGCTTATGCAGGAATTTACCAGGCCGGGTGTAAACGTCTATGACGGACCGGGATTTACAGTATCCGGTGTGGTTACCAGTCTTTCAGACAATGAGCGGCTGCCGGGTGTCACGGTATATTGCCCGGAAAACGGATTCGGCACGATAACCGATATCGACGGCAACTATTCATTAAAGCTTCCCTTCGGAAATCACCGGCTGACATTCAACTTTATCGGGATGAGGCCTTTTGAGACTGAAGTATCCTATGAAAACCAGATGGATGTAACCCTGGAAGAAGATGTTATGCGCATGGAGGAAGTTGTGGTTGTAGCTTACGGCATATCACAGAAGGAAAGCCTCACTGCATCTCTTGCAACTGTCAATGCGCTTCAGGGAAGGGTGGCAGGATTGAATGTCACAGATGATACCTCGATCCGGATCCGGGGTGTTTCATCAGCTGATGCTCAGGCACCTCTGATTATTATTGACGGTGTGCCCTACAGCGGAGACATGAGCCTCATAGACCCCGAACTGCTCAGGAACATCACTGTGGTCAGGGATCCGGCCATGACGGCCCTTTACGGATCAAGGGCTGCTGGAGGAATCATCATGCTTACCATGAAGC
>DAIDJT010000284.1 GCA_027451265.1 Bacteroidales bacterium
CGCCAAGCATATTCATCAGTTCAACAGGAGTGATCTGCTGTTTCCTGTCACTCAGGGCGCTTGACGGGTCAATATGGGTCTCCACCATCAGGCCATCATAATTCAGATCCATCGCCTTCTGTGACAGATCTCCGATAAAGGCACTGTCACCTCCCATATGACTCGGGTCGCACAGAAGTCCGATACCTGGTATGCGCTGGCGAAGCTCAACTGCTATCTGCCACCGGGGCTGGTTGCGGAAGGAACTCTTTTCCCAGGTGGAAAATCCCCGGTGCACGGCTGCAAGGCGGGTGATGCCAACCCTGCTGATACGTTCCAGTGCACCGATCCAGAGTTCAAGGTCCGGGTTTACCGGGTTTTTAACAAAGACCATGACATCCGCGTCACGCAATGCAGAAGCAATTTCCTGGAGTGCAAAAGGATTCACGCTGGTGCGGGCCCCAATCCAAACTGCATCAATGCCATGCTTGAGGGCCTCATAAACATGTTTCTCCGTCGCCACCTCCACTGCCACAGGCAGACCTAATTCATCCTTCACACGCTTCAGCCACCGAAGCCCCGGTGAACCTACCCCCTCAAACTGCCCGGGACGGGTGCGGGGTTTCCAGATGCCGGCCCGGAAGAGATCTACCCGTCCTGAAGCCGAGAGGGCTGAAGCGGTAGCCATTACCTGCTCCTCGCTCTCGGCGCTGCACGGACCGGCTATTACCAGCGGCCTTTTCTTAAAGACAGGCCACTCCTCCACAGGTGAGATATTCAGCATGTTATCTGTCTTTGTCATTGTCCTTGTCATTGTCATTGTAAGATTGTCAGCGTTCATGGTATTGTCAGAGTTTCATTTTAGGATTTTTCCAATCTGGTTTGCCGTTTTCATCAGGTGCTTCAGTTCCGCCCCGTTGCCCTGCGCGATGTGCTGCCTGAATAACTGCATCTTTTCTATGTAGGTATCTATCACCTCCAGGATGGGGCCCGAATTTCCGGTGAATATCGGTGCCCAGGTCTCGGCATTGCTCTTCGAGAGTCGTACAGTACTTTCAAAACCTCCAGCAGCCAGTGACATGATGTTACCGGTGTCCTTTTCCTTGTCAAGCACACACAGGGCAAGGGCGAAGGAGGTGATGTGCGAGATATGCGACACATATGCCACGTGAACATCGTGTTCACCCGAGGCCATATACTGTATCTTCATGTTGAACGACTGCAACAGGGCGACGATCAGTTCGAGGGCGTCATCATCACTCTTTTCCGGATCGCATATGATAGCTACCCTGTCATTGAAGAGCCTGTCGACTGCTGCAGCCGGGCCTGAGTGCTCCGTTCCTGCCATCGGGTGGGCCGCCACATACCTTCCGCGGCCAGGATGGTTGTCAGCCACAACGGCAATATCAGACTTGGTTGATCCCATATCTGTCACCACCTTCCCGGTGCCGGCAATCATGTCAAGGATTCCCGGCAACAGCCGGCAATTGACGTCAACAGGTGCTGCAAGAATAATAATATCGGACTTTGAGACTGCTTCTACCAGCGGCAGAAACTCATCGGCCAGGCCACGGTACATGGCTATTGTGCAATGATGGGCATTGGCTTCCACACCGGTTATTCTGCCGGTGAAACCATTGAGCCTGAGTGTGCGTGCCACCGATCCCCCGATGAGACCAAGCCCTGTTATACAGATGTTTACAGACATATTTCTTCAGATCTTTGTTGATGGTTTGTCAAATGCCATGCTTTTTACCCGCCTGAGGGCGTTGCCAAGAAGTTCTTCATCAGCACAGAGTGAGATCCTGACATACCTTCGGCCATTCTCTCCGAAGACTGATCCAGGGGTCACGAAGAGATGGCACCTGTGAAGGAGTTCTTCCGTCAGTTCCTCAGCATCATTGTATCTTCCGGATATTTTTCCCCAAAGGAAGAGGCCTTACTGTCCTGAGCTGAAAGTACAAGACAATGAGCTCATTATCTCTGCAGCCAGTATGCGGCGCCTGGTATAGACCTCATTGAGCGCGGTATACCATGAGTCAGGGAGAGCCAGTGCAACGGCAGCGGCAGCCTGCAGTGGCTGAAACATCCCTGAATCCATGTTGCTCTTGACCCTGAGCACATTGTTTAAATATTCACTGTTGCCCGCAAGCATACCTATCCTCCAGCCTGCCATGCTGTGTGATTTGCTGAGCGAGTTAAGCTCAAGGGCCGTTTCCCGTGCTCCCGGCACGGAAAGAATGCTCAGATGATCACTGTTGAGAATGAAACTGTATGGATTGTCATTGCAAAGCAGGATGCGATGCTTCAGGGCAAACCCGACAAGCTGTTCAAAAAGCGCCGGGGTTGCCTTTGCCCCTGTAGGCATGTGAGGATAGTTGATCCACATTATCTTCACCCTGTCAACACCACCGGCCTCGATGGCGCCGATGTCAGGCATCCAGCCGTTGCCCTCAGCAAGATCATACTTTCTGACTCTTCCGCCGGCAAGAAGGGCAGCCGCACTGTAAGCCGGATAGCCCGGATCAGGAACAAGAACCTCGTCTCCCGGATCCAGAAAAGCCATGCTGATATGCATTATTCCTTCCTTGGAGCCCATGAGGGGAAGTATTTCACCAGACGGATCAAGCGTTACGCCAAAATACCTCCTGTACCACTCCGCGAAGGCCTGCCTCAGAGACGGGATGCCCCTGTAACCCTGGTAACCGTGATTGCTGCCGGTTGAAGCGTTGCGTGACATCTCCATGATAACTTCCTGCGCGGGTGCCATATCCGGACTACCTATTCCGAGATTGATCACATCGGCTCCCTCCTGCCTCATACGTGCTATCTCTGCCAGTTTGGCCGAAAAATAGTACTCATTCACCTGCCGGGTGCGTGATGCTGCTTTGATCAATTGTGTATCCATAAAGCCTGTTCTTCCTTTTAATTCATCCCGGTTTCGAAGGGCATAAGACCATGTCTGAACTCACCGATTATTTCAAGCTCCTCAGTCAGGGGCCTGATCGCGTCAAGCGCCAGTCGGTACCGGTCAAAATTGTCATATATCAGGTCAATATGAAAGAGATATTCCCATGGACGGCCCA
>DAIDJT010000285.1 GCA_027451265.1 Bacteroidales bacterium
TTGCCCAGGTCAATGAAGAGCTTGGCAGGTTGCCAGGCACAGAGAGAAAAATGGTTAGTATCCAGCGTGATTTCGACCTGAACAGCACAGTTTACAACTTCCTCCTTGAAAAGCGTGCGGAAGCCGGTATCGCTAAGGCTTCAAACATTGCCGTCAACAAAATAATTGACACTGCCGAACCGTACAATGCAATCCGGATTAAGCCAAAAGCAAGGCAGAATTACATGATGGCGCTGATACTCGGGTTACTTCTGCCGGCAATTGCTGTAATCATTATTGACCTGCTGAACAATAAGGTGATAGATAAAAAGGATATAGAAAAGATCACAAAGGTTCCCATCCTCGGGTTTATCAGCCACAGTGCCTACGCCACTGAGGTGCCTGTGGTGGAGAAACCGGGAAGCACACTCTCCGAAAGTTTTCGAAGTATCAGGACTTCCCTCAGGTATCTGGTCCCTGACGACAAGCCGGTTGTCATCTCTGTAACCTCCACTATCAGCGGAGAGGGCAAGACCTTTGTAGCAGTAAACCTGGCCGCCATCATTTCACTTCTGGGGCGTAAGACGCTGCTGGTGGGCCTCGACCTGCGGAAGCCAAGGATCCACAAGATACTGGGCCTTGACAACTCGTTAGGCATGAGCACCTTACTCAGTGGTAATTCTTCCTATGAACAGACCATCCAGAAGAGCCCTATAGAAAATCTGTGGTACGCATCTTCCGGACCTGTGCCACCGAATCCCGCTGAGCTTATTGAACGCAGCAGCATGTCAGATTTCCTGGAGGAAGCCAGGAAACAGTTTGATTATATCATCATTGACACCCCGCCTGTAGCAATTGTTACGGATGCCCTGCTGCTTTCGCGCCTTACTGACGTAACACTTTTTGTAGTAAGGCAACGCTATACCTCAAGGAATACCCTGGGGCTGATAGACGAGATATACCGAAGCCATGAGATAAGAAATCCGGGTATTGTTGTAAATGACATCTCAGTTTCCGGTTACTATGGTTACGGTCTTCGTTACGGGTACGCAATGGGATACAATTACGGTTACAATTACGGTTACAAGTATTACGGCCACACCTCATACGGCAAGGAGGCCCGGGAGGGAGCCGGGAAATACTACACGGAAGACTAACCCTGACAAATGAAGGGTTTTCTCAACAATCATTATAAGCAAAAAATCACACTGCTGACTGTCCCGATCGGCCAGATGGCAGATAGAGTATCCCCGGCTACGCCTCACGGTGCCGGGGCTGACTGCCCGCTGCCGGCTGGTGACAGGCATCGCCTGGCAATACTTGTTGATAAACGCAATTGGGCTTACCATGAGAAAGCAGAAGAAAAGGCAAAGTACATAAGTGATGAATGGGATAGTGAGATCTTTTTCCTTGAGGACAGGCCGGTTATTGACCCGCAGAAATTTGACCTTCTTTATAATTTCAATCATACCCCTTCTCATTATGACAAGCTCTTTCACGGGCGGTTGATCAAAGGATTGTACAGCCACTATTACATGGGCTCATTCATCCCCTGGAGATATATTTACAACATGGTGAAGCATGCCTCAGTACTTGTTGTTGCCAACACCACGCAGGCGGAAGAAATCAGGCCATTTTTCAGGAACACCCTGGTTTTGCCTGACGGGGTTGATCCTGAACGGTTCTATTTTGAGAAGGAGCGGACGGGCAACGATATTGTCGCAGGCTGGAGCGGTAATCCGGACCGTAAGCTTAACGGCCGGAGAGTGAAACGTTTTTACGAAGTTATTCAGCCTGCGTGCCGGGCAGCCGGGGTGGAGCTTAAGACAGGGCGAAATTTGACCAGAGAGGAGTTACGGAGGATGTACAATGATGTAGACGTCGTACTGGTAGGCTCGTTGACAGAAGGAAATCCACTGTGCCTGTTTGAAGCAGGAGCCTGCGGCCGGACAGTAATTGCCACCCGTGTAGGTGTTGTGCCTGATGTTATCGAAGACGGAGTTGACGGTTTCATTATTGACCCAACCCTATCAGACCGTCAGACCTTGGACCTTATGACCCTAAGACTTAAGTGGTGCCAGGATCATCCCGCAGAGACACGCGCAATGGGTCACCGTCTCCGCAAAAAAGTCCTATCCACCCGCACCCCCAAAATTACAGGTGAGGCATTTTTAAGTCTGATCAACAGCCTGATCAGCAAGTAGAAAAACACTGCTGACTTCTTACTGCCGACTGCCGATTTGATGCCATCGGCGGGCAAAACTTTCTAAGCTGAATAGAATTAACACAAATTAAAATTTAACTATATTTGGCAATCGTAGTTGCCCGCAGATGGCAGGTAATCAATTGGGGAAGAGTTGAAATTATATAGAGCCGTGAACAAATGATCGGCTCATACTTTATTTAAAAGAACTTCAGCTTGTTAGGCACTTCACCCGATGTGACTGACCAACCGGAGGATTATCAAAACTTCAATTTGCTGACTCACCGGTCAGGAGCAAAAGTTATAAATATTTGACACGTATTTCAGAATTTCCTAAATTAGTAATGTCTGACAAACATTACGGTTTATGAAAAAGTTGATTGTTCCTGCAGCAATCTTCACGGCATCAGCCCTGTTGGCAGGGTGTTCCGCCGTGAAGATCTACTCTGATGCGGAGCTGACAAAGGAAACCGGCCTCCGCTGCTACACTCTAAAGCCTTATCTCCTGGTTGAATATCAGTCTCAGGAGGAAAACAAGGCAAAAACCACGGTGGTTTATCTTCCTGACCTTTCCTCGCCACAGTTCATCAGGCTAAAACCTGGCCTCGGAGCCAGCGAACTGAAGATGACATTCAGCAACAGCGCCCTGGAGTCGTATGGAGTTGCAATTGATTCGCAGCTGCCTGAGAGCATGGCTGCTTTTGCTGACATTCTCTCCAAGAGCGCCTATGCTGCACAGAATTTTTCAGGCATCCCTCCCGGACCGGCCGGACAGCAGGCTCCACAGCAGCCATTCAGGCTGTTTGAGATCATAATTACCCCCTCGGGGACTGAATTAAAAGAGGTGGGGTTATGAAGAACAGGGTATTGAACCGGAAGAT
>DAIDJT010000286.1 GCA_027451265.1 Bacteroidales bacterium
GTAATTTCGGAAATCAATGTTTCGGAGACACTGAAAGATGTGCGCAGGGCACTTCTTGATGCTGACGTTAACTTCAAAATAGCCAAGCAGTTTACTGATACCGTCAAGCAAAAGGCGATGGGTCAGAACGTGCTGAAGTCAGTCAAACCATCGCAGATGATGGTTAAGATCGTCCATGACGAACTGGTGGCGCTGATGGGGGGAGAGAAGAGCGACATCGACATCAAGGCCAACCCGTCCATTGTATTGATCGCAGGACTCCAGGGAAGCGGCAAGACCACCTTCAGTGCCAAGCTGGCCAGACTCCTGAAAAGCAAAAGGGGCAAGCATCCGCTGCTTGTGGCAGGCGACGTGTACAGGCCTGCTGCAATTGAGCAGCTGAAGGTGCTGGGCGCCCAGATTGAAGTACCGGTCTATATCGAAGATGGCAGCCGTAATCCGGTTGAGATAGCCAGAAATGCGATCAGGGAGGCAAAAAAGAACGGGAATGACCTGGTAATAATTGATACAGCCGGACGGCTTGCAGTGGATGAGGAGATGATGAATGAGATTGCTGCTGTCAGGAATGCCGTCACTCCGCACGAAATACTCTTCGTGGTTGATTCAATGACCGGCCAGGATGCAGTGAACACTGCCCTGGAGTTCAATGAGAGGATAGACTATGACGGGGTGGTCCTTACAAAACTCGACGGTGACACCAGGGGCGGTGCAGCCCTCTCCATCAGGTCAGTGGTGAACAAACCGGTAAAGTTTGTAAGCACAGGCGAAAAGATGGATGCAATAGACATCTTTTATCCTGAGAGGATGGCTGACAGGATTCTCGGAATGGGTGATATCGTCAGCCTTGTTGAGAAGGCCCAGGAACAATATGATGAGGAGGAAGCACGCAAGCTGCAGAAAAGAATTGCGAAGGACCAGTTTGACTTCAACGACTTCATCTCGCAGATACAGCAGATCAAGAAGATGGGGAACATGAAAGACCTGATGGGGATGATTCCGGGTGTGAGCAAGGCAATTAAAAATCTTGACATTGATGATAATGCTTTCAAGGGCATCGAAGCCATAATCTCAAGCATGACACCGGCTGAGAGGTCCAATCCCATGCTGCTCAACGGCAGCCGTAGAAAGAGGGTCGCGGAAGGCAGCGGGACCACCGTGCCCGAGGTGAACAGGCTCCTGAAACAGTTTGATGAGACCCGCAAGATCATGAAGATGGTGGCCAAGGGGGGTGACCTCTCAAAACTGGCCGTCAGGAAGAGGTAAATCCATCGCATTTCGCAACTCGCACATCTCACATCGCAACTCTCACATCGCAACTCGCACATCGCACATCGCACTTCGCAACTCGCACATCGCACATCGCAACTCACACATCGCAACTATGAATATAATTGACGGAAAAAAGACAGCGGCAGAGATCCGCGGTGAGATTGCCTCAACAGTCACAGAAATGAAACGACGCGGTCAGCGCGTACCTCATCTGGCAGCCATCCTCGTCGGCAACGACGGCGGCAGTGAGACCTATGTATCGCACAAGGTCAAAGACTGCGAAGAGGTGGGCTTCAGGTCGACACTCATCAGGATGGCCGCATCCGTAAGTGAGGATGAGTTGCTCGGTAAGGTAATGGAACTGAACGGAGACCCGGAACTTGACGGCCTGATTGTGCAGCTTCCCCTGCCTGACCATATTTCCGAAAGCAGGGTGATTGAGACCATCAGCCCTGACAAGGATGTTGACGGTTTCCACCCGGTGAATGTCGGCCGGATGGCTGCAGGGCTGCCATCATTTGTCTCAGCCACTCCTGCAGGTATAATGGAGCTCCTTAAACGTTACAATATCCCTCTGAAGGGCGCTGAATGCGTTGTTGTAGGCCGCAGTAACATTGTGGGCCGTCCGGTGAGCATTCTCCTGTCACAGAAAGGAGTGGATGCCACAGTGACAGTGGTTCACAGCCGCACCCGGAACATTGCGGAAATTGTCAGAAGGGCGGATATAATCATCGCCGCAATAGGGAAGCCGGGTTTCATAACTGCTGATATGGTGAAGGAGGGAGCAGTGGTGATTGATGTGGGTACTACACGCGTTGAAGCACCTGGTACCAAAACCGGATGGAGGCTTAAGGGCGATGTTGATTTTGAGAACGTTGCACCCCGGTGCTCATGGATAACACCCGTTCCCGGAGGCGTTGGACCGATGACCAGGGTCTCACTGCTTCTGAACACACTTCAGGCCTGCAAGAGATAAATCCTCCCGGGGATTATTAAAGCCTAATCGGGTAGGGTTATGCCGGTAAAATAAAGGTCAAATCCACCCTTGCCGCCAGGTCTGTCTGAAGAGAAAACCAGGAAATAATTCTCAAACTTAAGGTCTTTCCCAAGGACCGGCCTGTACTCGTTTGCCGCGGAATTGATCCCCGGCCCCATGTTTACAGGTGAGCTCCACTTCCCGTTGCGGAAGATTGAATAATACAGGTCGAAGCCACCTGATCCTCCTGGCATGTCAGATGTGAACACCATATACCTTCCCTTAACGAAAGGACATTTGTCGTCATATTCACTGTTTATGCTGTCAACCGCCACAGGTGTCGCGGGTGGTGACAGGAACCATTCATCTAGGCTCATTCCTGCTGGCTTCATGAGGGTGTAAATATCAAAATTGCCGTCCCTGTCAGAACAGAACCAGGCTGTATCGTGCCTTGTACCAAGGGTGATGTATGCGTCATCACAGGGGCTGTTGAACAACGTGGCTTCTGAAGGCGTCGGTACCACCGGCAGACTTGTGAATACCGGTATGTAGCTGGTGTAAACTATATCCAGCCCGTTTTCTGCCGTCTGTGTGGCTGCCGCCATGTACTCGAGACCGTTGCGGCTGTTGAAGAACCTTAAGGGTCCGAACTCGTCACCCTCCGTATTGAATGTCGTGGTCAGCCTGTCGAGAAAAGCATCCGAAGCCGTTTCTCCTCCAAGCAGGAAAGAACCCGTGGTCTGACCGAATGAGTACCATATGGTTCCGTAAGTGAAGT
>DAIDJT010000287.1 GCA_027451265.1 Bacteroidales bacterium
AAGGCTCTATAAAGAAAATCGTAGGCAACAGTGAAGACCAGAACTGCAACGGCCGCCTGTGTCCACGCGGCACCGGCGGTGTGGGAATGTACCATGACGAAGACCGTCTGAGGAACCCGCTCATCCGTACAGAGGAGAGAGGAAAGCAGGTTTTCAGGGATGCAACCTGGGAAGAGGCCTTTGACTATATCACTGAGAAACTGAAAAAGATCTCTGCGGAGTACGGTCCCGAATCGGTAGCACTTTTCACCCATGGCTCCGGAGGCAAATATTTCACCAACCTGCTGAAGGCCATGGGATCGCCTCACATTGCGCAACCGTCATATGCACAGTGCCGCGGCCCGCGTGAGGTGGCCTTCCAGGCTACCTTCGGCGAGGCGGTTGAGAGCCCGGAGCGCACTGACATTCGTGACGCCAGGTGCCTTGTCCTTATTGGAAGCCACCTGGGAGAGAACATGCACAACGGCCAGGTGCAGGAGATGTCGGACGCCATTGACAAGGGCGCTACAATTATCACCGTTGACCCGCGCTTTTCAACAGCAGCCGGCAAATCAAAGTTCTGGCTGCCCATCAGGCCCGCCACTGACCTGGCCCTCCTGCTGGCGTGGATCAATGTGATCATAAGCGAAGAGCTCTATGACAGGGCTTATGTTGAGAAATATACCTATGGTCTTGAATACCTGAAGGAGCATGTGAAGAACATGACCCCGGAATGGGCATACGGCATCACAACAATTGACCCTTCAGTGATACGCGAGACAGCACGTGAGATGGCCAACGCCGCGCCGGCCGTGATTGTACACCCGGGGCGTCACGTCACCTGGTACGGTGATGATACCCAGCGGCTGCGGGCCGTCGCAATCCTTAACGCCCTCCTGGGATCCTGGGGCAGGCGCGGCGGCTTCTACCGCCCCGAGACATTCTCACTGCCTGAACCGGTTCATCCCCCATACCCGACGCCGAAGAGATCATGGAGAACCGAATTCCCCGACCTTTTCCCGCTTGCTGATACAATGCTTGCAAATGCCCTTTGTGACGCTGCAATACCTGATCCTGCCCGCAACTTCCGGATAAAGGCATGGATAGTCAACGGTACCAACCTCATCGAGACACTCCCCAACCAGGCGAATACCATAAAGGCTATTGAGGCGCTTGAGCTCCTGGTGGCCATTGACACAATGCCGATGGAGATAACCGGATGGGCAGATGTCGTGCTGCCGGAGTGCACTTATCTTGAGCGTTTCGACGAGATACGCACCGGCCCGCACCGCAGGCCGCAGATTGCCCTCAGGGCGCCGGCAGCAGAACCAATGTATGATACAAAACCGGCATTCTGGATGGCAAGGGAACTGGCAAAACGGCTTGGCCTCCTGGCATACTTCCCCTTTGAAAAGCTCGAAGACCAGCTTGACTGGCAGCTGAAACAGGCCGGAAGCAGCCTGGAGGAGATGATGAGAATCGGAGTAAAGACTTTTGACAGACCATTCGAAGACCTTTATTTCGCCCCCGGCGAAGACGTTGAGTTCTACACCCCGACAGGGAAGATAGAGCTGTATTCAACCGCACTGGAGCAGGCCGGCTATGACCCGATGCCCAAATACACTCCACACGAGGAGCCGCCGGCCGGCTACTACCGCCTCAACTACGGCAGGGCCCCAATGCACACATTCAGCCGCACCTCCAATAATCCCAACCTGACTGACCTTATGGAAGAGAACACCGTGTGGGTTAACCCGCGCGTGGCAAAGGAGTGGGGGCTCAGCACCGGCCAGTATGTGCACCTGGTCAACCAGGACGGCCATCGCTCGGAGTTCCCCGTAAAAGTGAGGGTGACTGAGCGTATCAGGTGGGATTCGGTTTACATGGTTCACGGCTTCGGCCATGACCAGAAAAAGCTGCGACGATGTTACGGCAAAGGCGCCAGTGACACCAACCTCATCACTAATGTGCTTGTCGATCCCGTCATGGGAGGAACAGGCATGAGAGGCAATTTTGTCACTTTCGTTACTGATCTTGCCGGAGAGGAGGTGGCATCATGAGATACGCAATGGCCGTTGATACAAAGAAATGTGTAGGCTGCAGCGACTGTGTCGTGGCATGCCAGACGGAGAACAATGTCCCCATTGGCTTCTGCCGCGACTGGGTGGTGGAGGTGATGGACGGCACTTATCCTCAGCTTGAGATTGAGCTGAGATCAGAAAGGTGCAACCACTGCGAGAATGCTCCATGCGTGAGGTGCTGCCCCACGGGCGCAAGCCACATTGTTGAAGGAGGTATAGTACTGGTCAAACCGACCAGATGCATAGGCTGCGGGGCCTGCATCGCCTCCTGCCCCTATGACGCTCGTTACCCTCACCCGAAGGGTTATGTTGACAAATGCACCTTCTGTGTCCACAGGGTAAGCCAGGGAATGAAGCCGGCATGCGTGTCGGTATGCCCGACGAAATGCATGTATTTCGGAGACCTTGATGACCCCAACAGCGATGTGAGCATGGTGCTGAAAAAGCGCAAGTACAAGACGCTCATTCCCGAAGCAGGAACAAAACCACAGTTGTATTTCCTAATCTGACCTGACCATGAATGAAGAACTTATTATCAGCGGACGGGAGAACCTGATGGTTGACCCCCAACTGCATATCTGGCACTGGCCTATACCGCTCTATCTCTTTCTCGGAGGGCTTGCAGCCGGAGTACTCTTTTTTGCGGCACTGTACTACCTGTTGGGCAAGGAAAATGAATACCGTTCGGCTGTCCGCCGCGTGCCGTTCATTGCTCCTATAGCCCTTGTAATGGGTCTTGCCGCACTCTTTTATGATCTGAGACACAAGGCCTTCTTCTGGCAGCTCTACACCACAATCAGGCTTGAGTCTCCGATGTCATGGGGCGCCTGGACACTGCTTGTGATAACAACCGCGTCATTCATCTGGTGTGCACTTCACATAAGGGAGTTTTTCCCGGACTGGGACTGGAAGTACAGCTGGCTGAAGGATCTTGGGCTTTCTTCAACAAATACAAGAAA
>DAIDJT010000288.1 GCA_027451265.1 Bacteroidales bacterium
CGTCATCCATTGATTCAACCTCGATAAGAAATGAGCTGGTCAAGGTATTTGAGTCGCTCCGGCCCATTAACGACGAGGAGATTGGAAAAGTGACAATCCGTGGCCAGTATACCGGATCGCACGTCAGGGGTGAATGGCTTTGCGGGTACCGTGAGGAGGAGAATGTTGATCCGGCCTCCATGACCGAGACCTTTGCCGCACTGAAGTTCTATATTGACAACTGGAGATGGGGAGGGGTGCCGTTTTACATCAGAACCGGGAAACGCCTTCCTACCCGTGTTACCGAGGCTGTAATCCATTTCAAGCCCACACCTCATCACCTCTTCTCGGGTGATAGTTCGTGCGATGGATGTAACCAGCTGATAATAAGGATTCAGCCTGATGAGGGTATTCTGTTGAAGTTCGGGATGAAGATCCCAGGTGCCGGATTCAAGGTCAGGAATGTAAACATGGATTTCCACTATTCTGACCTTGCTGACGGGCGCATCCCGGAGGCATACGAGAGGCTGATCTTTGACTGTATGAACGGCGACTCCACACTTTATACGAGATCAGACGCCGTACTGGCGGCATGGAAATTTCTCGACCCCGTACTCCGGACATGGGCTCATGACCGTTCTGTGCCGGTATATGGCTATCCTGCCGGGACCTGGGGCCCGGATAAAGCCGATGACCTGATTGAAGAACCTGAACTGACATGGCGTTATCCATGTAAAAATCTCGCAGATGATGGCGTTTATTGTGAATTATAATTAGTTTTATATAATTATTGGTGTTTATTTATTATGTCACATTCAGTCAGAGTATTCCCTTCGCGCGAAGCCCTGGCTCAAAGTTTTGCGGCAATGCTGATCAAGGATCTCGACCGCATAGAGCCTGACCATTATTATACAATTGCCATTTCCGGCGGCTCGACCCCGGAATACCTTTTCCGTTATCTTGCCGAAAACTATGCTGACAGAATCAGCTGGGAAAAACTGCTTGTATTCTGGGTTGATGAGCGGTGCGTACCTCCGGAGGATGAGGAGAGCAATTACAGGATGGCCTATGAAAGTCTCCTGCAGAATGTGCCCATTCCCGACGCAAACATCTTCCGGATCCGCGGTGAGGATGATCCTGGTGCTGAAGCACGGCAGTATTCAGAGCTTGTGATCAGCATGGTTCCCGAGTACAGGGGAATGCCCCAGTTTGACCTTATGCTGCTTGGCCTGGGTGACGATGGCCATATTGCATCTGTTTTTCCTGACAGGCCTGACCTGCTCACAACTGTCCATCTCTACGAGGTGGCCGTCAGGCCGGATAAAAAGCAGAAAAGAATTACAGCAACAGGAAGGCTTATCAACAACTCATCAAAAATATATTATATTGTTACGGGGAAGAGTAAGGCATCCATCGTGTCCAGGGTATTGGAGGGAAAAACCGGAACGGATCTTATTCCGGCATCAGGGATTATGCCTGTATCGGGACACCTGGTCTGGATGCTCGATAAAGAGGCGGCCTCGCTCCTTTGAATCCTGAACCAATAAACAAAGTAACATCCCGGTTATGATAGCAGGAATTCTCAGAGAAACTGGCGGAGATCTAAGGGTTGCCCTTCTTCCCGGAGAAACGGTGTCACTGATAAAGCTCGGATTGAAGGTCATGGTTGAGAACGATGCCGGAGAGGGAGCATTTGCTTCCGACGACCAGTACCGTGCGGCCGGGGCAACAGCAGAACCAAGGAGTGAGGTGATCAGGGCTGCTGATATACTCCTTACGGTCAATCCGCCTCTCGTTGATGATATAAATCAATTCAGGGAGGGGCAGATGATTTTTACTGTCCTTGACCCGGTTACCAACCGGGAATGGCTTGAAAAAGCGCGCACAAGGAGGCTTTCAGTGCTTGCTCTTGACCTGGTTCCCCGTATCACCAGGGCACAGTCAATGGATATTCTTTCTTCCATGGCGACGGTTTCAGGCTACAAGGCTGTTCTTGAAGCAGCCATGCTACTCCCCAGGTTTTTCCCGATGTTCATGTCTGCCGCCGGCACCATAAGGCCCGCCAGGGTGCTTGTCCTGGGTGCAGGAGTGGCTGGCCTTCAGGCTATTGCCATGGCACGGAAGCTGGGAGCAGTTGTTGAGGTATTTGATGTAAGATCGGCTGTTAAAGACGAGGTGAAGAGCCTGGGAGGAAAATTCATTGAGATTGAGGGAGCAAGGGAAGACGCTGCAGCCGGAGGCTATGCCGTTGAGCAGAACGAGGAGTTCCGTAAGAAACAGCAGGCTCTTATACAGGAACGTGCTGTTGCTGCCGATGTAATAATAGCCACTGCGCAGATACCGGGAAGGCGGGCGCCGGTGCTTGTCATGAAGGAGACAGTAGAGATGATGAAGCCCGGATCGGTCATAATTGACCTTGCAGCCTCCACGGGAGGTAACTGCGAGCTGACGGAGAATGCCAGAACGCTGGTTGTCAATGGAGTCACCATCGCCGGCAGATCGGATTACCCGTCCGTCATGTCATCTGACGCCAGCAGAATGTTCGGAAATAACCTGGTCAATCTGATCAGGAATATGACTGACAGCGAAGGCAACGTGAAAATCAACCTTGCCGATGAAATTACGGCCGGTACCACAGCCGTTCATTACGGTGAATACCAAAGCCAGAGATTGAAACAGATGCTCGATATCAAACAGACCTGAATATGGAAGGAATACTTGATTTTTTCATGGCCAACAGGGGAACCATCTACATGGTGATTCTCTCTGTCTTTCTCGGTATTGAAGTGATAAGTCATGTGCCGGCCATCCTTCATACCCCTCTCATGTCAGGGGCAAACGCCATTCATGGCGTAGTGATCATAGGTGCAATAATTGTGATGGGTCATGCCGAAACCACGGGAGCCATGATCCTCGGATTCCTGGCAGTGGTACTGGGTACGCTCAATGTTGTTGGCGGTTTCGTGGTAACCGACAGGATGCTTGAGATGTTCAAAAAGAAGAAGTAGCGCAACAATAACCCTGACAGTTA
>DAIDJT010000289.1 GCA_027451265.1 Bacteroidales bacterium
AAGACTCATTCATCTGATCATAAGTACCATAGTTTATTTTCCGGTAAAACATCTGACGGAATACCGGAAGACTTTAAAATCTACATTGCCAGTGTGGGTCTTGTGGTTGAATCAGGTTTGCTTGTTCTCCCTCACAGGAATCATTATTTCTACGATTTTGAAGAGGTGAAAAGGGTGACAACAATTGTTAGTCTAATGAAACTTAACCATATCAGGGAGTTAAGGGGCTTTGTAAGTAAACTTTCGGAATTATTGCATTACCAGGCCAATTTCGTCGGATGTTTTGCTGACAATAAAACACGGAATCGTTTTTCACTTAAATACGACAACTTTTCCGGGCAGCCATCAGAAATACCGGAGTCCTATGAGATCGGAATTGAATCAAGGATACCTTTTGTAAACAGGATATACAATCTGATCGATGCGAAGACTGACAGATCGTTGACAAGGGAAACTGTTACCGGTCTGTTGAATGATTTTGGCTTTAAGGTCATGAACATGACAGAACAGAACCGGGTGACCTACTTTTATTCAAGAAAAGTCACATACGTATCACGACAATTATCATCGGAAAAGTTTTACTCTTTATCCGGGAAGGTTAGCTCCGGGATGGAACCGGGGCAATCCCGGGGTATTCAGGACTCAGCGTTACAGGCACAAAAAAAGAGCCCTCATTTCTGAAGACTCTTGTGGAGATTAAGGGAGTCGAACCCTTGACCCCCTGCGTGCAAGGCAGGTGCTCTGGCCAACTGAGCTAAATCCCCAATTTTGTAAAGAACCGGATCCAGATCCCTTGACCCTCCCGACACGCAGTGTCGGGATGCTCTGGCCAACTGAGCTAAATCCCCAATTTCATTGTCGATTTGCGATCTGCGATTTGCGAGTTAAATCGAAACCCGGAAATCGAAAATCTCAAATCCTGTAGTCCCACCCAGAGTTGAACTGGGGACCTCTACATTATCAGTGTAGCGCTCTAACCAACTGAGCTATGGGACTGATAAGCGCACACTATAAAGAACGCCCCGATTTTGAATCATTTGGGGTGACAAAAGTAACGCTTCCTTGTAAACATCCAAAATTTTTTCAAAAATATTTTCTCTCACCCGGGAAAATTCTTCGGCCATTTCCGTCACACCCTGCAAGGGATGCAACGGATGGCGGCTGCAGATCCGGCTGAACCTGTTACAACCCTTGCTTTACATGACCGGAGAACACCCTGCAACCAAGGTTCAGCAGCGTACTGAGAGACTGAGTGATAAAAATAATTAACTTCGCATCCATAGCGGAAGAGTATGTCAAACCTTGTCATAGTACCCACATATAATGAGCGGGAGAACATCTCCGGCCTTGTCAGGGCAATAACCGGACTGTCGGTACCATTTGATATCCTGATAATTGATGATAACTCGCCAGACGGAACGGCCTCGCTGGTGAAGGATATGATGACATCGTTCCCCAACCTCCACCTTCTCGAAAGGCCCGGGAAGATGGGACTAGGCCGCGCATATATTGCAGGATTCGAGTGGGCGCTGCAAAGGGACTATACATACATCTTTGAGATGGATGCCGACTTTTCCCATAATCCCGAGGACCTTGTCAGGCTCTGGGATGCCTGTGAGAGAGGAGGCGCCGACCTTGCAATTGGCTCACGGTACATCTCCGGAGTGAACGTGGTGAACTGGCCAATGGGCAGGGTGCTGATGTCATATATTGCCTCGATGTATGTCAGGCTGGTGACCGGGATGAAGATCATGGACACAACTGCAGGTTTCAAATGCTACCGACGCGAGGTGCTGCAGAACATCCATCCCGGCCATATACGTCTGGTGGGGTACGGCTTCCAGATAGAGATGAAGTTTACAGCATGGCAACTCGGGTACAAAATCGTGGAAGTTCCGATTATCTTCACTGACCGCAGGGCGGGAACTTCAAAGATGTCAGGCAGCATCTTCGGGGAGGCCATGTGGGGAGTGCTGCGTATGAAAATTGTCAGTATCTTCAGAAAGCCGGCCAGGACAGTTGCCTGACCGTCTTATCATGCAGGAAAAAGCACAAATCAAAACAATCATCCGCAACGCAATGCTCATCAATGAAGAGAGCATGCGGAAGGCTGACGTCATAATTGAGGGTGACCGCATTGCGGGTGTATTCCCTCCGGGGACGGCTGCCCCGGGCTCCGGTACTGAGATCATCGAGGCTTCCGGCCTCTGGCTTCTGCCCGGTATCATCGATGATCATGTTCATTTCCGGGAACCGGGGCTGACGCACAAAGCGGATATTGCCAGCGAGAGTGCAGCCGCAGCGGCGGGAGGGGTGACTTCATTCATGGAGATGCCAAACACCGTTCCGCAGACAGTTACAATTGAGGAATGGGAAAGAAAGAACAGCCTTGCAGCAGCGCATTCCGTAATCAACTTTGCCTTTTATATCGGGGCCACTGACAGCAATATCTGGGAGCTTCGCAGGGCGAACCCCTCCCTGGTGCCGGCCTTCAAGCTCTTCATGGGCGCTTCCACCGGAAATATGCTTGTCAGTGACAAAACTGCACTCGAAGCCATATTCAGCCTCAGGAAGATCCCTGTTGCGTGTCACTGCGAGGATGAAAAGATCATAAGGGCCAACAATGCAACATACCGGGAGGAGTACGGCGAAGCCATTGATCCATCCTTCCATCCCCTTATAAGGAGCCGCGAGGCGGCTCTCTCTTCATCGCTGGCTGCAGTCAGCCTGGCCCGGAGCGGAGGTGCGAGGCTGCACCTGCTCCACCTTTCAACGGCCGAGGAGACTGAATTGCTTACTCCCGGTGCTGACCCTGCAGGCAAGCAGGTCACCGGTGAAGCATGTGTGCATCATCTGTGGTTTGATGACAGCTCTTATGCCGTCAAAGGAAACCTGGTAAAATGGAATCCCCCGGTACGGAGCGCAGCAGACAGGGAGGCGTTGGTCAGGGCGGTCAGGGAAGGACTCATTGACGTTATTGCCACGGACCATGCACCGCACACC
>DAIDJT010000290.1 GCA_027451265.1 Bacteroidales bacterium
CCCGGCATGATCGGGGCAGTACAGGCATGTGAGGTAATCAAGATAATCACGGGTGCAGGCGAAGTGCTTTCCGGCCGCTTGCTTCAGGCAGATATGGTCAATCAGAGAATTGAAATAATTTCTCTCTGAGGAGACCCTATCCAGGCAATCAGTTGACTCCCCTGAAAATCTTACGGGTTAATACCATCAGCAGCCTGAAAGGCATTGCACAACCAACATAATAAGCCACCTTGTTGGTCCAGCCTGGGATAATTACACTCCTTCCGCGAAACATTAGGGCAACCAGATATCTGGCTGCCACATCTGGTTCAAGTGCGTTGATTCTGCCAAGCGGGCCTAGTTTATTTACCCTTTCCCTTACTTTTCCATTTGTTATGATGCCACCCGGCATTGCCACACTGACACTCACGCCGCTGCCCCGCAGCTCTTCCCTGACGGCAAGAGAAAAGTTATAGATATATGATTTGGTGGCTGAATAGATGCTCTTGTATGGAACCGGCATAAAGCCGCCGAAACTGCCGATATTAAGAATGTATGCTCTCCCATTCCTGCCCATTTCACCGGCGAAGGTATTTGTCATCAGGGTGGTGCACCTCATATTCAAAAAGATACTCTCCTCAATGGCCGCATCGCTGTATTCGCCAATTGCCCCTCCATGACCAATACCGACATTGTTGACAAGGACGTCAACTTCAATGCCATTGGTTCTGACATACCCGAGCAGCTCGGCAGGCGCTTCCCTCCGCATCAGGTCGGTTTCAAGGAAGCGGGCCAATATATTATGCCTTCCGGAAAGGCTGGCTGAGAGCTCCGGCAGACCAGTCCCGGGAAGTGATACCAGGAAAAGATTGTGCCCGCGCCGGGCCAGCTCCTCCGCAATGGCTCTGCCCAGGCCCTGGCTTGCACCTGTTACTATCGCATAATATGGTCCGTTCTCATTCATGTCAGCTTTCCGGTTTGCTTCAGCCACCGCAAGGTTATCCCGGCTCCCTCCTCAAAGGAAACAGGATTATAGCCAAGGTCATTCATCGCCTTACGGCTGGTCAGGCTCCAGTGATTCAGGTACTTCTTCACCCAGGGGGCGGTTATCAGCGGTGCAATTCCGGTTATTGATGCCTGCCACTCCATTATTCCGGCAATAGCTATCATTGTGCTTACGGGAAACCGTACCATTCTCAAATGCCGGCTGGTCAGCCTGGCAAGGGTTTCAAAAAAACCGTCAAACGTAAGGTTCTCCCCACCAAGAATATAGCGGTTCCCGGGCTTCCCCTTCAGCGCAGCAAGGATATGCCCCCTGACAACATCTTCCACGAATACATAGTTGCCAATGCAGGTGCCGTCACCGGGTATTATCCGCCACCTGCCCCGTGCATACAGACTGATCATCCGGGTGACCGAATTGCTTTCGTTCACAGGTCCGGGGCCATATACCCTTGGAGGATTGACAATCACACACTCCATCCCGTCACGGTTGTATGACCTTACCAGTTCCTCGGCAGCTGCCTTGGTCTCCTCATATTCGTTAAAGAAAGGAACAACCCTGGGAAAGTCTTCGTCAATCGGATCAACACCCGGGGAAGGGCCAATCACAGCAGCTGACGAGGTAAAAACAAATCGCTTCACCCCTGCATTGCCGGCAGCCCTGAGGACATTCTCCGTTCCGGTATGGTTAATCCTGTAAGGCAGGCTCCTGTCCTTTGACCAGGGTTTTGCATATGCAGCCAGGTGAAAAACCGTGTCACAACCTGCAGAAGCTTCCTCAAGTACCTTCACAGCATCAAGGTCTCCGAAAACCGGAGTCACCCCGGGCAGGCGGGAAAGATCCGTGAATTTTTCAGGTGACCGTACAAGACATCTCACTGAATGACCGCCGGCTGAGAGCTCCTCAACCAGCCTCGTGCCAATGAATCCGTTTGAACCAGTAAGAAAACAATTCATGCATGACCCTGTTCAGATACCAAATATACCTGAACAAAGCCTGCAAACATATCGCGGAGCAACAGATTTTTAGTAAAATATTAAGGTGTCGCCCTTAAAGCTTCACCTTCTGAACAGCTGATGAGCTTAAATTACCATTGCTTTCCGACACTGCGGTAAGGACTATTTCTGCCTTTCTGCCGCATCCCGGCAAAGCTTTGACATATACCGGAACCCTTACCTCCCTGCCTTCACCGGGAGCAACAATCTCATTGTAAAGCTTCACTTCCCAGCCTTCCCCCCTGGCCTCAGCTTTCAGACGGCAAATGTCATCTCCTGAAACTGTAAACTCAATGATACCTTCACCGTTTACTTTTTTAGCCGGTTTCCCGGCTGAGACCCGGACTGCCTGCCTTACCACATCTGAATCAAGAGACCTGACTCCGATTGTATAGGACAATATTCCCTGTTCATTCCTGTGTATATCAATTATATAGAAATGGAGCCGATTATAAGTGTCAACATATTCAAACTCGCTGCCCGAATCAAGGCCTGCATGAAACAGGGCATCATTGAGCTGCCGGTAATCGGCTACCGTACGCATCACCTTTTCACCGTTCGGTTTGACATAATCCACCATGTTTATATCCTCCGGGTGGGCGTCTATTACCCAGTTGAAGCAGTTGAACTCATTCGGGCCGCCGTTTCTTTCTTCATCATCGGTATTCATTGCCAGCAGCACGCCATTATCAGGGCAGAAGGAGTCATATCCGATGCGCTGCACCACCTCGAGGGAATAATAGTTGAACCTCGGCTTGCCCGGCGAGAGCGGATCTGTTGCAGGATCGGTTACCGGCGTCCGGTCATGAGGTTCGGCACCGTCAAGACGAACCATCATGCCAGCATACTCGCCCGTCAGCGGTTCAACGGCGCGTGCCGTGATACGGGCCACAACCGGGGCTGAAGAAGCCAATCCATCCCTGCTTACTACTATCAGGTCATCTTCTGTGATGAATTCGTTGACAAGCCTGTTTCGGATCATAAGCCCTGCAGGCATGCCGGCCCC
>DAIDJT010000291.1 GCA_027451265.1 Bacteroidales bacterium
CCACACTGACAGAATTGCTGACCCTGGGTCTTGAGGGCGAGGTGCGCACTGACAGGAGCTCGAGGCTCATGTACGCCACCGATGCCTCCATATATAGGGAGGAGCCGCTGGCGATTGTATATCCGCGCCATGCTGAAGATATTAAAATGTTGCTTGCTTTTGCAGCGAAGCACAGGGTTGGCATTATTCCCAGGGCTGCCGGAACTTCCCTGGCAGGACAGGTTGTGGGTTCAGGAATTGTGGCCGATCTCTCGCGCCACTTCGGCAGAATACTGGAGATCAATACGGAAGAGAGATGGGTCAGGATTGAGCCGGGAGTGGTTCCTGAAGAGCTGAACGCCATATTGCGAAGCCAGGGTCTCCTCTTCGGGCCGGAGACATCCACTTCTAACAGGTGCAACCTCGGCGGTATGATCGGCAACAACGGCTGCGGCCTGCATTCGGTGGTGTACGGATCGGTCAGGGATCACATCATCGAGGTCAGGACACTGCTGCATGACGGCTCGGAGGCGGTTTTCAGGGAGCTTACTGAAGGGCAATACAGGCAAAAATGTGCCCTGCAAACTGCTGAAGGTGAGATATACAGGGAGATTAACCGGATCATGGCCGACCATGAAAACCAGGATGCAATCAGAAGTGATTACCCTGACATCACCATTCCCCGCCGCAATACCGGATATGCCCTTGATGACCTGCTATACAGTGAACCATTCACTCCCGGAGCGGAACGTAAAATTAATCTTGCGAGGCTCATCTGCGGCTCGGAAGGAACCCTGGCCATTGTCACCGAAGCAAAACTGGGACTGGTGCCTCTGCCTCCGCTGGTAAAGGCTCTTGCATGCGTTCACCTGCATCATCGCAATGAGGCATTCAGGGCCAACCTGATAGCACTTAAGAACAAACCATGGGCCGTTGAGCTGATGGACAGCAATATTCTTTCACTCGCAGCCACGGTTGAAAGCCAGAAGCGCAACCGGTTCTTCATCGAAGGTGATCCAGGCGCACTTCTGATAGTGGAGTTCTGCGCCTCTGGCCGCGAGGAGATACTGGCAGCCACAAAGAAGATGGAAGAGGAAATGCGGGCCGCAGGGCTCGGATATGCTTTTCCCATTGTTTGGGGTGGTGACGTGAAGAGGGTATGGGACCTCCGCAAGGCAGGTCTGGGCATTCTGTCAAACATGCCCGGCGATGCAAAGCCAATCTCTCTGATTGAGGACTGTGCCGTGGATGTGAACAGGCTTGGTGATTTTGTTGCCGATATAGAGGCAATGTTGGCCTCGTACGGCAAGGAATCTGTATATCATGCACATATTGGCACCGGAGAACTGCACATCAGGCCGCTCATCAATCTCAAGGATGCAGGCGAGGCGAAGCTTCTGCGCACCATTGCTGAAGAAACTGCACGCATCGTTAAGAAATACCGCGGTTCAATGAGCGGTGAGCATGGTGACGGCCGTCTCAGGGGTGAGTTCATCCCGCTGATTATAGGGCAACATAATTATGGACTTAACAGGTTGATCAAGAGGGTTTTTGACCCATACTACATACTCAATCCCGGGAAGATTGTTGATACTCCCCCGATGGACAAGTGGCTCCGTTATGAACCGGGCAGGCCGACACCGGAACTTCAGACATTTTATGATTTCTCTGAGTGCGGAGGAGTGGTGCGCGCTGCTGAAAAATGCAACGGGTCAGGCGATTGCCGCAAAAGCAGCGTTATAGGAGGCACCATGTGTCCGAGCTACATGGCCACCTGTGACGAGCGGCTGACAACCCGTGCAAGGGCCAACATACTGAGGGAGATGCTCTATGCCGGGAGGGCCAATCCGTGGGACAGCCGTGAGATTTACGAAATCCTTGACCTGTGCCTGGCATGCAAGGGATGCCGCAGCGAGTGCCCGTCGGGGGTTGATATCGCCAAATTGAAGTCGGAGTTCCTGCAGCATTACAATGATGCACATGCCCCATCACTCCGTTCCAGGTTAATAGCTGACCTTCCGAAAATCTACAGCCTCTTTGCTTCTCTCCCCGGGATCTTCAACTTCTTTGCATCGAACAAGCTTACCTCTCTGATAATCAAAAAGGCAACAGGATTTGCCTCTGAACGCAGCATCCCGCTGCTCTCACCCCTCACCTTCCGAAAGTGGTTGCGACGGAATCTCCCGGGACTCAACCCGGCTGTCTCCACCGGTGAAGTATGCCTCTTCGTTGACGAGTTCACCAATCATAATGACCTGAGTGCCGGCATTGCAACAGCTGAGCTTCTGACCTGTCTCGGTTACAGGGTCATTGTAACAGGGAATGCCCCCAGCGCCCGGACTTACATCTCCAAAGGGTTCCTTCGCAGAGCGAAGAAACTGATAATCAAAAACATTGAGATCATCTCTCCGCTAGTAAGCGAGACCAGGCCGCTTGTGGGGATAGAACCTTCGGCCATCCTGGGTTTCAGGGATGAGTATCCGGATCTTGCCGGAGAAGAATACCGGCAGGAGGCTCTGAGGCTGGCACAGCATACGTATACCCTGGAGGAGTTTATTGCCAGGGAGTTCAGGGCTGCCCGGATAAGGCGCGGGATGTTCACTGATGATCAGGCTGAAGTGCTGGTGCATGTGCACTGCCAGGAGAAGGCAATCACCACTTCTGCTCCGGTGCTTGAGGCACTGGCCATACCAAAGAACTACAGGATCAGGGAGATACCCTCCGGCTGCTGCGGGATGGCAGGTGCCTTCGGATATGAGAAGGAGCATTATGAGCTCTCGCAGAAGGTTGGTGAACTGGTTCTTTTCCCCGATGTAAGGTCAGCATCGGCAGAAACCATTATATGTGCCCCCGGCACAAGTTGCAGACATCACGTCAGGGATGGCACCGGCAGGTTCGCCATCCATCCGGCGGAGGTTCTCAACAGGGCCCTGAGACGTTGAGTATTTGCGAGGTGCGAGTTGCGAGGTGTGAATTGCGAGGTGC
>DAIDJT010000292.1 GCA_027451265.1 Bacteroidales bacterium
TAGGCCTTCCTCGACGCAGCTGCTTCATGGCAAGGCCTCAGCGCCCTGTCAGCAACGCCGGGCAGGGACGGCAGGATTGATCCTGATTGTACCAGGAATGCTGACTGTGGCAAGTCACGTATCTCCTGAATCCGCTCACCGGCAAGCATCCGTCCGGCCAGCTCCGCCACCACCCTCTCGGCCATCCCGTAAATGAGCAGGTCGGCACCACTAGATATAAGTATTGAAGGCTCAAGCTTATCTTTCCAGTAGTCGTAATGCATCAGGCGGCGCATTGAAGCCTCTATTCCGCCTGTAACAACGGGGACAGAGGGAAACAGCCTCTTTAATATACCGGTATAAACAACCGTTGCATAATCAGGCCTGAAACCTGCAACTCCACCCGGAGTATATGCATCATCCGATCTCAGTCTGCGGGCAGCAGTGTAATGGTTGACCATCGAATCCATGTTACCCGCAGTAACAGCAAAGAAATACCGCGGCTCTCCCAGCTTGGAGAAGTCGCGCAGATCGTCCCGCCAGTTGGGCTGCGGAACCACGGCCACCTTCATGCCTGATGACTCAAGGACACGGGCAATGACCGCTGCCCCGAATGAGGGATGATCAATGTAGGCATCACCCGTGAACAGTATTACATCAGGCCTCTCCCACCCCAGCGCCTCAATCTCTTTCCTGGTGGTGGGCAACCAGTTCATTCCGATTTTTTCCCGGTTTTTCACCCGCCCAAGTTACATATTATGGATAAATTGCTCCCAAATGTAACAGAAAAGTGTTATCTTCCCTGTAACTGTCAGCATAACGGCAAATGTTCGGACAATTCCATATAAAGGGCGGTAAAGCATTATTGTTCCTGCTGGTGACAGTTACGTTCATCGTTATCGCGGAACCTCTCATGGCCCAGAGTCACCCGTCCAGGCCGAAGCTGGGACTGGCCCTCAGCGGCGGCGGGGCAAAAGGCCTTGCACACCTGGGAGTGATTAAAGTGATGGAAGAGGCTGGCCTGAAACCTGACTATATCACCGGCGTGAGCATGGGAAGCATAGTGGGTGGAATGTATGCAATGGGATACACTCCTGACAGCATTGCCCGTATGTTCAAGACGTTTGACTGGGAACATGCAATGTCCGATATGATTCCTGAAAACAAGATCATCTATCTTGAAAAGAGGCACTTCAATAACAGCCTCCTCTCTCTTCCGATAACCCGCACTGCAATCAAGATCCCGGCAGGTATGATAAGCGGTCAGCAGATAGAGAGCGGACTGAACCATTACTTCTGGCCGGCAGCCACTGTCACCGATTTTTCCAAACTGCCGATACCATTCCTTTGCCTGGCAACAGATGTGGTCACAAGCAAAAAAGTAGTATTCCGTAACGGTTACCTCCCTGACGCAATAAGGGCAAGCATTGCAATACCCTCGGTTTTCACTCCAATCAGAACAGATACAGCTGTGCTCGTTGACGGCGGGGTGGTACGCAACTTTGCGGTGACCGAGCTGCGCGAAATGGGAGCTGACATAGTGATTGGATCCTATGTAAGTTTCAGGGGCTATAAGGAGAAGGACCTGGAATCAGTCTACGGCATCCTGAAACAGATTGGATTTCTCAGCAGCCTGGCTGACTATGAGGAGCAAAAACGCCAGACAAACATACTGATTGAGCCTGAGCTTGGCGATGTGAACACTCTTTCATTCAATAACACAGATTCAATAATTGCCAGGGGGTATCGCGAAGCATTGAAGTACAAGGATAAATTTAAGCAACTTGCTGATTCTCTGGATGCCGCCGGCCCGCATAAACCGGTCACACCGCTCCATGATGTCATGTATTACATTTTTGACAGTATCAGGGTCACCGGAAACAAACTGATCAGTGATGACCAGATTATCGGGGTGCTTGATGTCAGGCCCGGCGAGAATGTTGACAGGGCCCTCCTGGAAGAGCGGATTGAACTGCTCTACGGGAAAAACTGGTTTGAAAAGGTAAAGTACAGGATCGTACCGGAAGCCAACGGGCTGGCACTTGAAATTGACTGCATCGAACGACCCCAGGCTATGCTTTACGGATCACTCCATTATGATCCGGCCCTCAGCGCCGGTGCAGTGGTAAACATCTCTGCAAGAGACCTGATCACCCCCCGTTCCCTCATCAACCTTGATACATACATAGGGCAGTACTACCGTGTCAGGTTTAGTGCAATCCAGTTCATCGACAAAAGTCAGAAATTTGGTGTGGAAGCCTCATTCTTTGCTGACAACACCCGGTTCCCCCTGATAAAACTGAGGAACGAGACAGGCCCTATGCTCAGCCAGAACTTCAATACTGCTCTGATTCTCAGTAAAAGACTCAGCCTCAATCACCTGATGACCCTTGCATTCTCCTTTGAAAACCAATACCTTGTTCCTGATTATGTCACATCAACAGGCATCAGCAGAATTTCATATGATTACCTGAGGCTGAACTACAGTTACCAGGCAAACACCCTTGACAGGAAACACTTCCCCAGACAGGGAATACTGTCAGGCCTTTCGGTCTCAGCTATGGAAATGATCAGGGGCTCATTCAGGACCAGGTCAGGCAAGTCAGTGTACACCCCCGGAGATGAAAGCTCGCCATTCAGCTTTGACCGTTACTATTCAGCCAGGGCCTGGGTTAATTCATATTCACCCCTGTCAAAAAAGGTGACGCTGAACATCGGCGGTGACCTGCTTTTCACAACCGGGACAGACTCCATAACCTCGGGGAACGACTTCTGGCTTCTGGGAGGCACTGACGCCCTCACTGACCGGTCAATCTCAGTTGTCGGGTTCCATCCCAACCAGATTGCTGTAAGAAATGCCTGCGGTTTACGTGTGGGCACCGACGTCGAGATAGCAAAAGACCTGCACCTATCCGTTGATGTAAACGTATTCGCCATGAAGGAGCCATACCAGGGAAGCAGC
>DAIDJT010000293.1 GCA_027451265.1 Bacteroidales bacterium
ATTGCCGATTTGCGATTGCCGAGTTGCGAGTTGCGATTGCCGATTTAGTTCGAAATTCGAAATTAGAAATTCGCAAATCATAAGTCTTTTACGCATCTGAACCCGACTGTGGCACTCCGGTCATAGCCTGGAGATACAAGTAGCTGCATCTGGGTTGTTGTCAGCGGCTGAGGCCCTCCCTTGATGTACCACCAGCTTGATTCAGGCCTGAACCAGCTTCCTCCCCTGATGATATTGAAGTAATAGGCACCATTGCACCAGACCTCATCCGTCATCTGCCATACGTTGCCGACAAGGTCAGCAACCCCGTACGGACTTTCCCCTTTCGGGAAGGCGTCAACAGGGGTCGGCCTGCCGAAGCCGTTATTGCATTTGGTGGCATGAAACTCATTGCCCCATGGCCATTCGCGGCCGTCAGTACCCTGTGCCGCCAGCTGCCATTCGGCCTCTGCAGGAAGGCGTTTCCCTGCCCATCGCGCATAGGACCTTGCATCTTCAAGACTCACCCAGACGACAGGATAGCGTTCCTGCCCGGTGACAGGGAGACCCCTCTCCCAGTGTCTCAGGTAATTCGATGTGTCTGCGGGGATATATCTTGAGGCCCTGATGAACTGCAGATATTCTTCGTTTGTCACCGGGAACCTGTCTATCAGGAAACTGTCAGGTGTGGCAGTGACCTCTTTCCCGGTACCGGGATATGGCACAAACTCATCGACAGCCTTGAGGGTATATTTTATTGTCGCTGAGGCAACCATCACCATCCCCGGCGGAACTTCCCCTGCAGGCAATGTGCGGGTTATCGCTGAAACCAGCCAGGGACGGCCCTGTTCCGGCCTGATAACTTTCTCATCAAGCAGTAACCCGTCACTGCCGGTCAGCTCAATCACTATCTTTTCTCCGGCAATACCGAGCAGGGCATCTGTGCTGAACAGGGTATCGGCAGGAGCTTTAATCCTTATTGGTTCATTTGTATACCCTGGTCTCCCCCTGCTCACCAGCAGGGTGCCGCTTGCTGCTGAAGTTACCCGGAGGCTGTTGCTGCGGAACTCTGCGTTTATCAGCCTTGGCAGCAGGGCAATACAATCTATGGAGCTTTCACGCCTGGTTCCGCTGACGGTCTGGCTCCAACCAGGCAGATCAACCGAAACCGCCAGTCTGTTGTTTATTACTGACGGGTTCAGATCCTCGTGGCGGAAAAGTGATACCAGGTGCCTGCCAGTGGTATCACCGGGGCTGAAGAGCGGGCCGGTGTACCCCCTGTAATCCATGTTCAGGACGGTGAATATCTTTTTTTGTCCGGCGTTCCAGCTGTTGACGTAAACCCTGTCGGCGCCGCTGCCTATGAGTGGTGTCCAGTGGCCGCCGGCAAAGGCATCACTGTTCCTTCTGAGCATGTAGGTAGTCTGTGCCAGGTATTCAAGGTCACTGAGGAACTCCTCTCCCCTTCCTCCGGGTCTGAACATATTCAGTTCGGTGCCATAGCCGTTGAAGAAAGCCACTGATATTTCACGGTGAAGGACATCCTCACCCACGTCAGCCACGCGGAATATTGCAAAGTCGGGTCTGATCAGCTTGTTGAGGTTCAGTTCCGGGCTCAGGAAGAGGGCGTTATGCACCCTGGCGGCTACGATGCCGGGCATATCCTTCACCACCGGCATTCCTTCGGAATACATTATCACCCCGCTGCGAACGGTATCGGCTGTCTGTTGCAGTTCAGACGATGAGCGACCCTCGGTATCGAGGACCACACCGTCAGCTTCCGTTTCTGCAATTATCTGTGCCATGCCACGCATGTGATCTTCCTCCCGGGTGCTTTTATCCCAGGGGTTGTATGCAATGAAGAAACGGCAGCCTTCTGACCTGGCTTCCCTGCTCAGCTGTCTCAGGGCAGCCGTTCCTCCAGGCAGGTCACGGTAGAGATCCCACTGGTTTCTGTCGTCCAGTCCGAGACGTGGCCAGGTGGGCCAGATTCCGTATACATCCACATGACCGAACAGCCTGTTGTATTCAGCCAGGTAGCCCTCAAATGTCTCCTCACCGCTGAAGCGGTCACGCAACTCCCTGTCCCAGGCCATCTGCAGTATCATCAGGTAGCTGGTGCGTATCCATTTCAGGTCTTCCCTGTTATAGAGATTTTCATCAAAGCTGTCGAGGTCATGAAGCCACCGTCCTGCAAACATCAGCCTCAGCCCCTCCTGCCATTCACCCCTGTACAGGTCGGCATAAATATGGTATGTCACAGAAGCTCCCGGTGGCAGAATAGTTTCGTAGCGACGGATCATGCCGTTATCGGTCCGGATACGCCTTGCAATGGAAGTAACGGAAAGTTCACCGTTCACGGCAAAGGTGCTGAATCCCATCTCCCATGCATTGTCAGGGAGGATGACCCTCACGGGGCTCTTTCCCGGCAGAAAGAGGTTTGCCCTTGCAAGGTCACGCGGTCCGGTACCGGTGATGAAGGCTTTATTTTCCTTTTCGCCGAATGGCACCACATTGGATATGGTGATTGTGTCATTCCAGTTATTGCGCAGGACCAGCTCGGCCATGTAGCCGGGATGCCCTCCTCCGCGTGGTGTGTAGCCAGCCTCGGCGCCTCCGGGATAGATCATCAGGAAACGGCTGCCAACAAGACCGGCCGGAACATCGTCCGATTCAAAGTAGGCATCGTCAAGCCTGAAACTGAAGAGGGGTCTTGGGGCTGAAAGCCTGACCTCGGAGCTGTCATCAAGAATGAGCGAATAGGCACTGGCGCCATTGTCACGGATAATGCCTACATTGCCAAGAAACTGCCCCTGAAGCGAAAGACAGGTGATTAAAAAAAAGATGGAAAACCGAAACCTAAAGCTGCACATCGGAGTTTAAACTGATATAATTAGCTTCCCGACAATACGGGAATGCAATTTATGATATTGTATCTGAAAATAAAAGTGAAGATACAG
>DAIDJT010000294.1:0-269 GCA_027451265.1 Bacteroidales bacterium
GCGGAGAAATTCAGTTCATGTGCCCATATACCAGGAGGGATATGCAATCCGTAAAACGGACGGTTCAGGTAAAAAGTCTTCTTTTCGGTACCGTCATCAGCCTCCACCTCGAAAGCGCCGCTGGCGGCGATAATGAACTGGTGACATTCCCTGTGGGCATGTGCCCCTCTCGACTCCCCTGCGGGTATATCATAAATCCAGAATACACGGTCAACCTTGAATGGAATCTCATTTATCCCGTCGGCTATTGACATATTTCCAGCCTTGAA
>DAIDJT010000294.1:279-2932 GCA_027451265.1 Bacteroidales bacterium
ACTTTTGGCAGCTCGATAATTGTACAATCACTTATTTTAGCCTTCTTCATCTTGCTGCCTCCTTCAGAAAAAGATCATAATCCCGTATATAATCATCAGGGTCAAAATGAGTTGATGAAAGAACAATTGCAAGTGAATTGGTGGAGAAATTTTCCATCCTTCTCCAGACCATGCCGGGAACATACACCGCATCATAAGACCGGTTGAGCGAGAAACGGTATTCTCTTTTGCCGTCATGCAGTACAACATCAAAGCTTCCCGAGAGGGCGGCAATCATCTCTTCGTTTTTCCTGAATGCATGACTACCCCTGAATTCGCCTCCGGGGACATCATAAATCCAGTAAACCCTGTTTATTATGAACGGCAGATGCTTTTTCTCCTCGACAAAAGTGAGATTGCCCCTGTCATCGAGAATCTTTGGTAAATAGATGAGTCTTGGTTCAGCCATATCCATATAGTATTCTTGTCCGGCAGCAATAGTACACTTATGGTTAATCTAATCCTCCGGTTCGTCAGTCACACAGTATCTGTGTCTAACGTACTGTATATATGATCTTTAGGCCAGAAATGGCCAATGCGGTTGCGCGAATAAGCACAAATATAGGAAAGAACGATTCACCTGCCTGTTAACAGCGCTAAAGGTTATCAACATACCACTCCACGGCACGTTTCAGACCCTCACCAAAAAGCACCTGTGGCCTGTACCCGAGCAGCTTTACAGCTTTGGCCACACTGGCCATGCTGTGAGGTATGTCTCCTGCCCGGTTGGGGCCATGTTTGGGTTCAACCGCACCAATCTCCGGATTCTTCTCTGCCAGAAAACTCCTGAGCAGCGAGGTCATCTCATTCAGGTTCACCGAATCACCGCATGCAACATTGTACGCCTGGTTAAACGCGGCAGGATTCTCCACGGTTGCTGCCAGGTTATTGGCCAGCACAACGTTGTCAATATATGTGAAATCGCGCGAGTTGCTGCCGTCGCCGTTGATGACGGGCGGCTCATGCTTCATGAACGCCATTGTGAACTTTGGTATGACGGCAGCATACGGACCGTTCGGGTCCTGCCTGCGGCCGAACACGTTGAAGTAGCGGAGTCCGATTGTCTCCATGCCATAAAGGCTTCCGAACACGCGGGCATATTCCTCGTTCACCAGCTTGGTGACTGCATACGGCGAAAGCACTTTCCCGGTACGCTCCTCAACCTTGGGTAATTCCGGTGAGTCACCGTATACCGATGAGCTTGATGCATAGACAAATCTTTTGATACCGGCATCACGTGCGGCAATCAGCATGTTCAGGAAGCCGTTGATGTTCACGGCGTTAGTGGTTGCCGGATCGGCAATGCTCCTTGGTACGCTGCCGAGAGCTGCCTGGTGAAGCACCACGTCGGCTCCCTTCACCGCCTTCTGACACGTTTCCGGATCACGGATATCACCTTCAATAAGCCTGAACTTCGGATTGCCCTTAAGATCCTTTATGTTTTCTCTCTTTCCAGTGGCGAAGTTGTCAAGGCATATCACCACGTTCCCCCGCTCCAGGAGGTCATGACAGAGTGATGATCCGATAAATCCGGCTCCGCCGGTCACCAGCACACGTTTTCCAGTTAACAGGTTCATTATTTAAATTTTCACAAATGTACTAATATGTCTGAAGGTCAAAAGGTCAAAGGTCTTAAGGTCCAAGGGGCCTGAAGCCTTATGACATTCTAAACTGAATCACCCGTAATTTATTGCAATCTCTGGCCTCGGACTGCAAACGACCTTCAGCCCTTTACTTAAACACGAACGTCACCACCACCTTTTCACTCTTCGCCCTGGTGTCACCTTGAGCCGGCACCCACTTCGGCCCCACCCGCAACAGTCTGAAAGCCTCCGTGGTAAAAGGTTCCCCGGGAGAGCGCACCACCTCAAGGTCTGACAGAGTACTGTCTGGCAGCACGGTGAACGAGACCTGTACCTCCTGTCTCATTATGGGTTCTACCCCTGAAGGGTAACTGATATTGCGTGCTACCCACTCCATGTACTTTGTCCAGCCGCCGACAGGAGCCGCCGGTTCCCGGATTATAGCCTGGCCCTCCCCGGCTGCTGCCTTACCGGCCGCCTGTACATCTGTCTTTGCATCAGCCTTTGTCTCCGCCACTGCTTTGGTTTTCGGGGCAGCCGCCCTTGCCTGTGGCAACGCCTGCACGACCACCTCCTCAGCCTGCACCGCCTCAACCTTCTCTGCCTCCGCAACCTGCATGGCAACGACAGGCTCTTCAGCCACCTTCACCACACCGGCATCCTCTTCAACAACTGCAAAAACCTCATCTGCCGCTGTCGCCTCCTCTTCTGCCACATTGATTCCGGCAATGACAGGAGCTGAAGCCGCGCGCTCCTTTTTCTCTATTAGCTGAGCCATGGCGATCAGGGCTGTGTCTGAGACAGGTTCTCCTGCCATGGCCATTTGTGCCGTATCTCCCTTAAGACTGACCTCTTCCATTGCCATTCCCTTTTGTGCCAGCCGGGAGTCAAACGGCGATCCCTTTCTCAGCATTGTCACAAGAATACCCGATGCGATAACAAGTATCACTCCGGCGGCAGCGGCAGGCGTGCCCGGCGCCGGCGCGGCCAGCAGGGGCAGCGGCTCGCGCACTCCCATCATGGACACGGCC
>DAIDJT010000295.1 GCA_027451265.1 Bacteroidales bacterium
GGCACCGTCATTGTGCGCTTTGACAGCGACGTCAATGGAGGCATACGAGGTAATCATCGCCACAACGATGTCATAGTTCTTTTTCCTGACATATTCCAGTACCTCCACCCCCTGGATACCAGGGAGCTTGTTGTCAAGCAGAAGGATGTCAGGCATCTCCCTGTCAATTATCTCTATCCCCTCCTCTCCTGTGGCCGCCTCCAGGATGTTGAACGTATAATCCTCATCCATAAACGGATAAGTGACATGGAAGTTACCCAGTATTCTCGCGACGCCCGATCTTATCCCCGGCTCGTCATCGACAACAAGAATCTTCAGCTGTGCCATGGTCAGATCTTAAGCAGTTTTCTTATTTCCAGTTCAAACTGTTCAGGCCTGACCCCTTTTTCAAGGTAAAGATCTGCCCTTATCCACTCACGGTCCTGGCCGCCGCTGAGCCCGAAAGTGATTCCGGTCTCGCGCGAGACGGCCGTGGCGAGTATGACAGGCACCTCCGGGTATTTTCTTTTAAGTTTGTAACAAAGGATGAATCCGCTGTCATCACTCTCCATCATCAGGTCAAATATGGCAATGTCAGGTTTCATTCTGGCAATCACCTGTTCAGCCTCAGCCTGGCTTTCAACTGCCATCACCTCGAAGCCGGCCTTACGCAGGTAGTAAGCCACCTGGAAGAGATAATCGGGGTCATCGTCAGCAAGCAGGACTGTATAAATCTTAGTCATTATTGATTTTTGTTTTGTTGTTCATTTTTTATGCGTTCCGTTATTCAGGTCTCCTTGGGAGGATTATCCTGAAGGTTGTGCCGGTAGAGCCTTTTGAAGGGTCATTTCTGGTCTCCACCGTTATCTGGCCCTTGTGCATCTTAACGATGCCGTAAGTGGTTGCAAGGCCAAGGCCTGTTCCCTTGCCCAGCCCTTTGGTTGTAAAGAATGGCTCGAAGATCTTCGGCTTGTCCTCATCCCTGATGCCGCTGCCGGTGTCGGAGACGATGAAAATCACATCGCTTGGAGTGTCTTCCAGGGTGATGGTCAGTGTGCCCCCTCCTGGCATGGCATCAATTGCGTTTCTGAAGAGATTGGTAAGCACCTGGGTCATCTGCTCGGAGTCAATTGATGCATCCGGGCTGGTAGTGCGGTCGTCAATTACTGCCTTCACGTTGTCAGGAAAGACCACCCCTGCCACGCTGTTTTCAGTCAGTTTCCTGATATCGATGAACTGGTGGTTGACCTGGTTCTTGCGTGCAAAGTTAAGCAGGCCGCCGACAATTTTCTTGCATCTTGCCGCCTGTTCAACTATCAGCTGCAGATCCTCGCGCACCGGGTCCTCAGGTTTGCATTCATCAAGCAGTATGTTGCTGTACATGATGACCACGCCCAGCGGATTATTCAGTTCGTGTGCAATGCCTGCTGATAACTGGCCCATATGAGCAAGCTTCTCTGACTGCTTGAGGGCATTCTGCATGGTGGTCAGCTTGGCGTTGGACAGAGCAAGGTCCTGCACTGACCTGTGAAGTTTTTCAATTGTGTAGGGCAGGCACATCTCCTCCTCGGCCAGTCCCCTGATGATTGCAATTGCATGGTCATAGCAGGTGTCATACCCGCATGCCCCGCAGTTAAGGTGGTCCTTATCGGTCATCTTGCCCATGGAGGCCAGCACCTGCCTGACCTCCTCATCATCGTCCGGTGCAATCAGTTTCCGTCTGTCTTCCGGGCGGTAGCGCACTGACAGGTCAAGCCTGTCATAGATATCGAGGTTGTTACGCCACTCCTCCATGTTGATTTCACCCATTTTTTTCTGGGCATATGCGCTCACCAGCGCCCTCCTGTTATACTGCTTGCCGCCCTTGCTCATGCCGGGGCCCATAATGCATCCCTCGCAGCAGAGCAATTCAAGATGCTGTCCGCCGATCATTCCCTGTTCAAATTCCTTTATTGCTTCCTGGAAGCCGATCCTTCCCTCCGCTGCTATTATGTTGCCAGTTATGGCGTCATCATTGACACCGGCGGTCTGCAGCAGCCCCCTTGTAACCGGGAATATTGCGCCCCTTCCGCCAAGAGGCGGATCGAACTCCGAAGGTTCTGCAGTTTCCGGCCTGATTCCTGATTCCTCAAGCATCTCCCGAAGTTCGATGAATGTTATTGCTGCATCCACCTCTGCGTTTTCGGCCTTTTTGGCCACACAGGGACCGATGAATACTATTGACAGGTCCTCGCCGTACTTCTGTCTCATCACCCTTGTCATTGCCACCATGGGTGAGACCACAGGGATCAGGTCCTGGGTCAGGTCTGAATGATAGAATCTTATGAAAGAGACAATTGCAGGGCAGTCTGATGAAATATAATTCCTGGAACCGGCTTCGCTGACCAGGTCGCGGTAACGGTGCGCAACAAGGTCAGCCCCGAATGAGACTTCGGAGACGTAGTCAAAGTCAAGGGCTCTGATCATCCCTATGACCTTCTGATAATCTGCAACATCATGAAATTCAGCCGGGAAGCTTGGTGCCACGATGGCTGCCTTTTTTCCCGGTCTTGCGAGCACTTTTCTGACCAGGTCGGTTGTGTTGACGAAAACCTTTGCTCCCTGGCTGCACACCTTGGTGCAATTGCCACATGCGATGCACTTTTCGGTGATCACCTCTGCCTGTCCTCCTACTATCCGGATGGCACGTGCCGGGCACTCCCTCACGCAGGTGTAGCAGGTGCGGCAAAGTTCCTTTATTGTGTATACGAGCATGTTATCCTTCGTTTAAAGCAAAACATCCCTCTTGCTGAAGTGTGTATGAAACAGTTTCCTGTCGCCAAGTTCCGGGTACTCATCAAAGACCCTGCCATAGAGGCCGGCCACGGATGCTGACTGTTCAGGACCGCGCACCGCCTCCTGGTCATCAGTCTGCCAGATGAATCTCGATCTCTGCCTGACTGCTTCCCTGG
>DAIDJT010000296.1 GCA_027451265.1 Bacteroidales bacterium
TGAACGGAAACCCCGACCTCTACCTTGTGAACTGGACCGCAGATTCAACCACCGGTGTTCTTGATCACTGGTTCGGGCCGGGAGGCCTGGGCCTTGATAAGAACCAGTTCATTTACTGGAGCATGGATAATGAGCCTGAGATCTGGAACGGCACCCATGATGACGTAATGCCTTCGCTGTTGTCTGCCTCCGCCTTCATGGATTCATATTTCGCCGTGGCGAAGAAAGCCCGCGAAAGGTTCCCCGCGATCAGGCTGACCGGCCCGGTACCTGCCAACGAATGGCAGTGGTACAAATGGGGTAATGAAGCGCTGACCCTCGGCGGAAAGTATTATTGCTGGCTCGAATACTTTATAAAACGTGTTGCCGACGAACAGAAAGCAACAGGAATACGCCTCCTTGATGTGCTCGACGTCCACTGGTACCCGTCGGAATCATCAAATGCCGACCTGGTACAGCTGCACCGTGTCTTCTATGACGAGACCTATGTCTATCCAGGCGCCAACGGGGTAAAAACAATCAACGGCGGCTGGGACGGGTCGCAAACCAGGGAGTACATCTTCAAAAGGATAAATGACTGGCTGAATACGTACTTCGGTGCAGGTCACGGCATAACCATTGCCCTGACTGAAAATGCAATAAGCTCATCCGATCCCGATATTGTTTCAGTGGTTTACGCCTCGATGCTGGGCACATTTGCCGACAACAGCGTTGAAATATTCACACCATGGTCATGGAAGACCGGGATGTGGGAGACGCTGCACCTGTTCAGCCGCTATGCAAAAACAACCAGGGTAAAAACCACCTCCTCCGGTGAGGCAACCGTTTCAGGCTACACCACCGTCAGCGGCAGCAATGACTCCATGACAGTCATCCTGGTCAACCGTGATCTCAGCGCCTCGCGGACGGTAACTGTAAATCTTGCCGGTTTTTCTGTTCCCAACGGCAGCTATAATATCCTTGAGCTATCCTCCCTGCCTTCAACCGAGACATTTGTTTCACATACGTCAAATGCACTGAAAAGCAAGACAATTGCTGTTTCCGGAAACTCGTTCACCACAACCCTTCCGTCACTCTCAACCACAGCCGTAATACTGACCGGGACAGGAACCGGCATTGAGGAGAATCAGCCGGATCCGGATGGCACGAAATTGCTGAATACATACCCTAACCCTACTGCGGGAAAAGTCAAAATTCACCTTGATGAACAGGTGCCGGGGAAACTGACTGTGAAGTTCACTGATCTTGCAGGGAACACCGTGTTGACCATGGAAGCTGAGAACAATTCGGAAATCGATCTGTCACAAACGGCGCTTGCCGGCGGCATATATGTTGTAACTGCTGAAAACGAAGGCCATTCCTGGCACACGAAACTGGTTTACAATAAGTTACAATAATTTAACGGACTCTTCATCCTATCTCATTTCTCACATGGTTAGAACCTCAGAATTTCGGGTTCTTCTTTGTAATAACCAGATTACCAGCACGAGCAGGCCTGAAATTATCAGGCCAATATCTTCCGTTATCCCGAGTGAAACAGGTATGATGCCACCGAATGAGTAAATCACAGGTATCAGAATCAAATAGCCGGGTATTTTCTTATGTGACAACAAGAGTATCCCCAAAGTAAAGACCGTCAGGGGGCATGGCGCCAGGCCGAATGGCAGAATCTCCGGGTACCCCCTGCCCCATGCATATTCCAGTGCCGGATACCCGATTAAGGCATATAGCATAATAATAAGCCCTGCTATCGCTTCCCAGCGGGTGTTCAGCCGGAATTCCATGTCATTCCTGACAAATACGCCGTACAGAAAAATCACTCCCTGGAGTATGAATAAAACCCCAAAGACACTCCCTGACTGTGTTAACTTGCTAAAAAAGATGAGATTGAATGCAATTCCCACCCAGATCCAGAGTATGCCCAGCCAGGCAGCAAGTATCTTCCCGGAAAGTCTTGCCTGGAATAACATCATTATAAGAATGGCAATTGTTACCAGGTAAACGACAATCTGCAATGGCCATATGGCTTTGTTATAATCAGCCAGCATTGCCATGAATTCGTCAAAAGAGAATTTCATAATCATTTTACTACCGATTATTATAATATAAAGATACTAAGAACTATAGATTAGCAGCCCCCGGAAAATGTGGTAAAAAATTCTCACGGATTAAACGTGGTCACCTGAAAATGAAGAGCCGCGCGGCAATAATGCACAGACATTCAAATTACATATGGGCTGCGCAACCTGCAGGTCAGCCTGGATTATGCCTCAGACTCGGCAACCCTGACCTTCCCCTCCAGCCTGAGTGAGAGCAGGAGCATCACTGCCGCCAGTATGGCTATTCCCCGGAAGATAATGCCAAAAGCACCGGACATATGCGAGGCAAAGAGCAACCCGATGACAGCTGTCCCGGTTATCTGCCCGGTGCTGGTGAAGATGGTCAGCATCCCCTGCGAGGTGGCCCTGTCGTCAGCCGAAGTGTTGTTGAGGATAATGTACCGGAGAGAGCTTCCCGCAAGCACTGAGAGTCCGAGCCCGACGAACACTCCGCTGAGATAATATATCTCCCTGCTTTCGCCGGTGACGGCTATAAGGTAAAAACCTGCCGCAAGCAACAGCAGGCCTGCAATGATGATCTTTTTTGCACCGTACCTGTCAATCATCCTTCCGAACACCGGTGAGCCCAATGCCGTAGCCAGCACGAACGGCGTGAGCATGAAGCTGGCTGTTGACGGACTGACTGCAAACTGCTGCACCACGAAGGTGGGTATGAAAACGAAGCTTGCCTGGACCACGCCGGTGACGAATGCCAGTGTGCCTGCGATTGTTATCTGCCTGTTGATGAAGAAGTCAAGTTTTATGACCGGGAACTGAGCCTTCCTTTCAATCAACAGTAG
>DAIDJT010000297.1 GCA_027451265.1 Bacteroidales bacterium
TTAAAAGGGACGAAGAAGGGAAGGCTACCTTTTACCTCCTGCAGATAAAACCAATGGTGGGCAGCGGCGCGGGTTACTCCATTGACCCTGAGAGCGTTTATAGCGATGATATGCTGCTGGTATCGAGAAAGAGCATGGGCAACGGACTGGTTGAGGGCATAACCGACATTGTCTATGTGGAGCCTGAAAAGTTTGATAACCTGAAAACCAATGAGATGGCTGCTGAAATTGACGCCATCAACCGGCAAATGCTGGCAGCAGGCAGAAAATATGTGCTCATCGGCCCGGGCCGATGGGGCACCAAAGACAGGTTCCTTGGCATACCCGTTGACTGGCCGCAGATCTCAAACGCAAAGATCATCGTGGAAGTAAGTCTGCCAAACTTCCATATCGATGCCTCGCAGGGGTCACATTTTTTCCATAATGTCACATCCATGAGCATCGGTTACCTGGCAGTGAATGAAGCCACTGCCGAGGGGGTCATCATGTGGGACAGGCTCAGAAACGAAAAGGAGGCAGGCAAAGGCAAATGGTTCAGGCACATACAGCTTCAGAAACCACTTGTCATCAGGATGGACGGCAGGCTGGGGATGGCGGTGATATCGCTGGGTGTATGATAATTACATGATATTCAGGTAACGGCGGGTCTCAGACCCGCCGTTGTGTCATAATAACCGGATGATTGCCCTGACTCAGCGTCGCGGTGGGTCTCAGGCCCCCTGCAAGGTCAATGCATGGCAATCATTCAGATATGATCTCAATCGATGATGCTGCAACGTTCGGATTAATCTTCCTCACCAAACCCTGAAGCACGTTGCCCGGTCCCGCCTCAATGAATTCCACGGCACCGTCGGCACTCATTCTCTGCACCGTTTGTGTCCAGCGGACCGGCGAGGTCAGCTGTGCAATCAGGTTTGCCATGATCATATCCGGTTCCGTCACCGGCATGGCTGTAACGTTCTGGTAGACCGGGCATACAGGGCGGCTGAAGTGTGCCTTGAGTATTGCCTCTTCCAGTTCCTGCCTTGCAGGTTCCATGCATGGAGAGTGGAACCCGCCGCTCACGGAGAGAGGCACTATTCGCTTGGCGCCCCGCTTTTTGAGTTCCTCGGCAGCCGCTGCCACACCCTCTGTCGTGCCTGATATCACTATCTGGCCCGGGCTGTTGTAGTTGGCAGGCACCACAGTTTCGTTCAGTGAGGCACATACTTCCTCCACCACCGCATCATCCATGCCCAGCACGGCAGCCATGGTTGACGGGTTGATGCCGCAGGCCCGCTGCATGGCAGAGGCCCTGCCGGCAACAAGCGCAAGCCCGTCTTCAAAGGAGAGAGCCCCGGCAGCCACCAGAGCAGAGAACTCGCCGAGCGAGTGACCGGCAACCATTGACGGTCTGAAGGTGCTTCCGGCTACAGCCGTGAGTACCACAGAGTGCAGGAAGATGGCCGGTTGTGTCACCCTCGTCTGTCTCAGCTCCTCGTCAGTGCCTGAAAACATTGTGTCAGTTATACGGAAGCCAAGCAGTGCATTGGCCTTTTCAAACATTTCACGCGCCAAAGGATATTTTTCATAGAGATCCTTTCCCATGCCGGGGTACTGCGCGCCCTGCCCGGGGAATACATAAGCCTTCATAGTTGAATCAGGGGTTTTGTGAATAAATATTTTCAGTGCAGCCTGCTGGCTATCAGGTGCATGAACTCCTCACGGGTGTTCATATTCGACAGGAAGCAACCGGTGAATGCCGAGGTTGTCGTCACTGAATTCTGTTTCTGGACACCTCGTATCTGCATGCACATGTGCTGTGCCTCAATGACTACGGCCACTCCCAGTGGTTTCAGGTTTTCCTGGATGCAATTTCTTATCTGCGTGGTGAGCCTCTCCTGCACCTGGAGCCTGGCGGCATAGGTCTCCACCACCCTGGCAATCTTGCTCAACCCGGTGATGTAGCCGTCAGGAATATACGCCACATGAGCCTTGCCGTGGAACGGCAGCATGTGATGCTCGCACATTGAGTATATGTCAATATCCTTTACTATCACCATCTGACGGTATTCTTCCCTGAAGATTGCGCTCCGGAGGATCTCCTCAGGATCAGCCTGGTACCCTCGTGTCAGGAAGCTCAGCGCCTTCGCAACACGCTCAGGGGTCTTGAGCAGTCCCTCCCTGTCCGGGTCCTCTCCCAGTATCTTCAGAATCTTGTAGTAATAACCGGCTATCTCCTCTATGGCCCCGGGATTCCATTTTTCGATCTTATTGTAACCGTCTGACAGCCTGCCGCTGCCATCATTGAGTTTTTCCATAGTTATCCGTAGTATTCAACATAATTGTTTTCTGTCTCTTCCACCCTGACACAGTGCAGGGTGGCGCCCTCTTCCGCCAGGGGAAGCTCAAGCTCATACCATATTGCCATGGCAAGGTTCTCCGTCGTGGCCACTTTCCCTGCCATGAAGTCGGTTTCCAGGTTCATGTTCTTATGGTCAAGCTTTTCAACAACCCGTTCCAACATTATATCCTTCAGCCTGGTGGCATTCATGAAGTAGCCGGTTTCAGGGTCGGGTTCACCCCTGACAGTCACCTTGAGCACATAGTTATGCCCGTGCCACATGGGATTGGAACACTTGCCGTAGATATTCAGGTTCTCCTCATCGGTAAGGTCAGTGCGGAACATTCGGTGGGCTGCGCTGAACCGCTCTCTTCTGGTCAGGTAGATCATATCCGCTAATTTAATTGGTTGACCGGATCAGGGACTATTTTGTTCAAAAATAATATATTTATCACTTCAACTCATAGTGTCTATGAACAATGATAACGGTGATATCCTCATAGCCGTGGCGCATCCCTCCGAGGAGGAGGCTGTGAGCAGGGCTGCAGCGCTTGC
>DAIDJT010000298.1 GCA_027451265.1 Bacteroidales bacterium
GGTAACCCTTGCCGCACTGCTTAGCCACACTGCAGGCCTGACTATCCACGGGTTCCCCGGTTATACCCGGGGCGACTCCATCCCGTCGGTTCAGCAGATCCTTGACGGACAGAAGCCCGCAAACACTGAAGCAGTACGTTCAGCCTTGGAGCCGGGCACACGCGTTGTTTATTCAGGAGGGGGAGTCACTATAACCCAGCTGGTAGTGACCGATGTCACCGGGCAACCCTATGATGAATTTATGCAGAAGAATGTCCTTGACCCGATTGGTATGAAATCCAGCACATACAGACAACCGCCTGCCGGCATTGACAGCACGCTGCTTGCCACAGGATACAAAGCTGACGGAACACCGGTGAAAGGCAAATACCACATCTATCCGGAACAGGCGGCGGCAGGTCTGTGGACAAACCCCACCGACCTCTGCAGGTATATTATTGAAACAAACCTTTCATACAACGGGAAGTCAGAAAAGGTGCTTACCCCTGAGTTTACAAAACTGAGGCTGACGCCGGTCAAAGAGGAATCAGCGCTGGGTGTGTTTATCAGAGGGAAGGATTCCCTCCTCTATTTTTCGCACAGCGGAGGAAATGAAGGCTTCACCTGCTATTATGTCGGTGACGCTGTCAACGGCAACGGGATGGTAATAATGACCAATTCTGACAACGGCTCGCTCAGCTCCGAGGTGGCCAACAGTGTTGCCACCGTCTACGGCTGGAAAGACTATTACAAACCTGTGCTAAAGACAGTGGTTGATGTTGACACGGCGCTTCTTGACGCCTATGCCGGCACCTATGAGATAAGTGGTACAAAGGTTGCTTTAAAAAGAGAAGGCAAAAAACTGCTCGTCAGCCCCTATCCGGGCATCTGGCTGACTATTTACTTTACCTCTGATACTGATTTTTTTGTCAGGGAGCAGCAGGGTGACATGAAGTTTGTGACTGACGAAAAAACAAGGGTAACCGGCTTCACCGACGGCGGAACGTTTATCAGGAAGATTGAATAGGATCGCCTGTCATTCAAATGAAAATCATGGATGAGAACTGATATCCGCATCGGAATCTTTGATGTAATAATCTTCCTGGGCGTTTTCCAGGGGCTCCTCCTCTCCTGGTTCTTCATAAAGAACTCCGGCGGCAACCGGAAGGCCAACCTGTACCAGGGACTGTTCCTCGTTACAATCTCCCTTTCAATCTTCGAGGAATGGCTCAACAACACAGGAGTGATTGTCAGAGTATTGTGGCTGACCAACTTCAGCGAGTCGTTCAATTTTGCCTTCGCCCCGTTGTTTTATTTTTATATCAGGACCTGCATAAACCCCGACTCGAAAAGAAAAACCTGGGTGCACTTCATCCCATTCTTCTTCTGGGCTGTCTACATGATCTTCGCTTTTATGCAGCCTGACGGGAACAAGTATAACTCGTACATACAGACCAAGCACCCCGACTGGGCAGCCATGCCATGGGATGACAGCATATCCGATGACCCTCTCGGGGTAAGGCGATTCGTAAACCACCTTATGCTCCTGCAACTGGCTGTGTACATTTTCTTGTCAGCAAGGGCAGTCGTCATGAAGTTCAGGTCATCGGGAGAATCACTCGTCAGGACGGAAAACACAATGCTCAGGGTCCTGCGAAACTCGGTGATACACGTCCTGATCCTGATCTCTATAATGATCATCACGAAGATAGTGTTCGGGATGAGGAGCGACATCGGCGGATACCTGGTAGCCTCGTACGTCTCATTCATGATCTATGCCACAACCTGGCAGATACTCAACAGGTCTGATTACTTTGACTCCCCCACCTCCTTCCTGTTCTTCCCGGCCGTTAAATACCGCAAGTCATCACTCTCGGAAGAAAACAAGGATGATATCCTCAAAAAGATCAAACACGAGATGGAACAGGGCAGTTATTTCACAAACAGCCTTGCCTCACTGTCCGGCCTGGCCAGGCAGATAAATGAATCACCCCACCATGTATCACAGGTGATCAATGAAAAAATGAACCGTAACTTTTTCGAGATGCTGGCCTTTTACCGGGTGGAACATGCAAAGAAGCTCATCAGGCAGGATAAACATGGAAAAATTACCGTCGAAGAGCTTGCCGAACTTGTCGGTTACAACTCAAAATCGTCGTTTAACTCTGCATTCAAGAAATATTCCTCCAAAACTCCTTCCGAATACAGGAAATCACCTGACTAAACGCATACCATTGTATTTCTGATATTTACATCGCCTGCGGCGAACGGTTTCAGTGTGTGCCTATAGGCGCGCACATCGATCCGATAGGCTAAGTCGTTCCCGGGCAGATGCCGGTTTTATGTTTGCCACGAAAACCAAAAACAATGGAAATGGCAAACGAAACAGAACCCAGGTCAGACCGTCAGTACTACATCGACTGGCTGAGAATTCTGCTTATAATAAGTGTATACCTGTTTCATGTGGGGATGATCTTCAACACATGGGGATGGCACGTCAAGAATGATGTACAGTACGGAGGCCTGCTGAGGCAGATCATGATTTTCCTGCATAACTGGCGCATGCCGCTGTTATTTATGATCTCAGGTGCAGGCACATGGTACGCACTGAAAAACATCTCCGCCGGCCGCTACCTGCTGGAGCGCTCCAGGAGACTGCTTGTGCCACTGGCAGCCGGCATATTCATACTTGTCCCGGTACAGGTGTATATCGAAAAGATCGACCAGTACAGTTCCCTCCTTGCATTCTATCCGCATATGTTTGATGGAATCTACCCGGAGGGCAACTTCAGCTGGCATCATCTCTGGTTCATTGCCTACCTTTTTGTAATATCCCTCATTATTTATCCGTTCCTGAACATTCTCCGCAGCAGCAGGTTCATGGCCTGGGTGGGAAA
>DAIDJT010000299.1 GCA_027451265.1 Bacteroidales bacterium
GTTCGGGGCTCTTCAATATCCTGTTTACCGGCCTGCCAATGTCACCGGTAAATGCCAGACGCTTCAGACCATCCTTTTCCTTCAGCTCCAGGGTTACCACGCCACTGCCCAGCATATGGCCGGTGTTGGTGAATTTTACTGTGGTAAACTCGTCAATCCGGAATTTGCGGTCATAGGCCACACTGATGAAGAGTTTCATGGCTGCTACCGCATCTGCCTGGGTATAGAGAGGTTCAACCGGGGGAAGACCTTTTTTCGCCCTTTTCTTGTTGAATGTAATTGTATCATGTTCCTGTATCTTGCCGGAGTCGGCAAGCATGATTGAGCAGAGATCACGCGTGGCAGTGGTGCAGACAACTGATCCGGTGAATCCGTTCCGAGAAAGGAAGGGTATAAGTCCCGAATGGTCTATGTGAGCGTGAGTAAGAATAATATGATCAACCGAGGCAGGTGAGAAGGCAAGTGCCCTGTTTTGTTCCTCAGTCTCCAGCCCTTTTCCCTGGAACTGGCCGCAGTCGATAAGGAGGTTCTTTCCATGTTCCGTCGCGATAAGTATCTTGCTGCCTGTCACCTCTCGTGCAGCCCCGTAAAATGTCAGCTTCATGCCGTATCTGTTTTTATGATTTGCTAATATAGCGAAAGTTGTCAAATCGTGCCCCTGAATAATCTTTAACAAATAATGAACATAATATCAAAACTCCTTTAATTAATGAAGTCATTGACTTAATTTTGGCGCTTGCTAACAAATTGCAATCCGGTTCATGAAACTTGACAAAATCTTTTCGTACCTGGGCCCGAAGGAGGGTAAGTTCTATCCGCTTTTCAAGGATGCATCGGCTAACCTGATTATAGGGGCAGAGCTGCTGGTAGAGTTCATGAATGAGCCATCTCCGGAGAAGAGAGAAAATCTTGGACATAAAATAAAGGAAACGGAGCTTGTCGGTGACCAGATAGCAAAGAATCTTTACAAGGCACTGAGCGGTACCTTTATTACACCTTTTGACCGCGAGGATATTTTTGACCTTATACATGCCACCGATTCAGTACTTGACCTGATTCACGGGGCATCCAAGGAGACCCATCTTTACAAGCTCATGGAGATACCGTCAGAATTCCGTGAAATGGCAAATGTAATCAGGGATGCCTCAATAGAGATCAATACAGCCTTCAACGGTCTCCGCGATGTGCTTAACCTTTCAAAGTACAAGGATAACTGCCACAAGATAGGAGAACTGGAGGAGCATGCTGATGATATTAACCACCGTTACCTTGCGAAGCTGTTCCAGGAAGAAAAGGATGCGATTGAACTGATAAAGAAGAAGGATATTCTGGCAGCTCTTGAAAAAGCCGTTGACCGCTGCGATGACGTTGCAGATATACTCTCTTCTGTAATTATCAAAATCGCATAACCGGTTTTCAGATGGATTTTACACTACTCATTGTAATAATAGTTCTTGCGTTCGGGTTTGACCTGATAAACGGGTTTCATGACGCGGCAAACTCAATAGCAACGATCGTTTCAACCAAGGTGCTGACCCCCTTCCAGGCTGTTCTCTGGGCCGCCTCATTCAACTGGCTCGCTTACCTGATCTTTGAACTTAATGTGGCTGACACGATTGCAAAGAGTGTGGACACCTCGGCAATTACCCTTCTGGTTATATTGTCAGGCATTCTGGCAGCCATTATCTGGAACCTTACGACCTGGCTTCTCGGGATACCGTCGAGCTCCTCACACACCCTGGTAGGAGGCTTTTCCGGTGCAGCAATTGCATATGCCGGCTGGGATGTAGTGCATACGGGTGTGATTCTGAAGATAGGGGCCTTCATATTCCTGGCACCTCTTATTGGGATGGTATTTGCATATATCATTTCCATTTCTCTTCTCTGGCTGTTCAGAAGAGCGAACCCCTTCAGGCTGGAAAAGAAGCTGAAGGTAGGGCAGCTCTTTTCATCAGCCCTTTTCAGCCTCGGCCACGGGGGTAATGATGCACAGAAGGTTATGGGTATTATTGCAGCTGCCCTGATAGTCTATTTTAACGGAGTTGACGCATCTGCCATTCCCCATTGGGCCAGGATTGAAATGGTTAACGGCAGGATGCATGCCATACCACACTGGATAGTTCTCGGTTGCTACTCGGCTATCTCCCTCGGGACGCTTATGGGCGGCTGGAGGATAGTCAAGACCATGGGAACCAAGATAACCAAGATAACTCCCTTTGAAGGCGTAGCAGCCGAATCAGCCGGAGCTCTCCTGCTTTTCGGAACCGAAGCCTTCGGGATACCGGTAAGTACCACTCACACAATTACCGGCGCAATCATGGGGGTAGGCCTGACAAAAAGGATGACTGCTGTCCGATGGGGCGTAACAGTAAACCTGCTTTATGCCTGGATACTTACAATTCCTGTATCAATGGTGATTGCAGCCGGGATGTACTTCCTGCTATCAACAATTACCGGACTGCACTGACCAGGTATCAGTTCATGGTTGTGAACCCCCTGACCGACCCGGGTGCGGTCTTGTGAAGATCAAACACAATTATCTCGTTTTCTCCGGGCTTCAGCCATGAGGCCGGACAGTATAGCCTCGTCTGCGGTCCGATCTCCCAATAGCGGCCCAGGTTATGGCCGTTGATCCAGACGAATCCCTTGACAAAGTTGGTCATATCAATGAAGGTGTCTGCCGTCTGATCAAGCTTCAGAGTGCCCCTGAAGAATACTCCGGGCTTTGGCATTTCACCCTTCGCGGGTTCCAGCGATTCAACATAACCGTCACTCATCGGGAATCCGCGGACCTCCCAGTTCATCAGCGTCATCCCGTTCAGTGTTACACGGTCGGTAATCCCCTTTCGGTCAATCATTGCGTGGGCAAAGTTG
>DAIDJT010000300.1 GCA_027451265.1 Bacteroidales bacterium
ATTCTTCCTGCTCAGCTCCGGACCGATAGGATTCCAGTATGGGGCCGAGGTAACCTTTCCAGTGTCAGAAGGAACATCAAACGGCTTCCTGCTCCTTATGGGTCAGGTATCCGGAATTGCATTCATCTTCGGCATGGACTGGTTCAAGGCACCGGCAACAGGGTCAATGACAATACCGCTATCGGTACTTTGCGCGATGATGCTGATAAGTTTCATGCTTTCAGCAAGGCTTCAGGAGTCTGCCTTCCTGACCGGAAATCAAAAAAGTGATGCATGATGAAAAAATCATTTGAAAGGAGGTTTATTTCAATTGCACTCTCTTGTGCCTTATTTATGTTCACGTTCAGTTCCCTTGCCGGACAGGAAATTGAACGTGACACCACACCCGGGCGAGATCTCCCGGAGATACAGATGACAGCTCTAAAGGATAAGGCGGGTGCCGAAGGGTGGTGGTACGCATGGCTTGCCGGGTACAGTGCCGCCACCGTCGGTCAGGGTGTGATTTATCTCACATCGGATGACAAGACCTTGCGGCAGGATATGGTGCTGGGCGCTGCAACAACCTTTCTCGGGGCGATGGGCCAGCTGATCACCCCGGTACTCCCTAAAAACTCTGATTACCCCACTTACCGTGAATATGCCTCAGGCAAAGAGCCAATGTCCGCAGACCAGGCCGCCGGACTCCTGAAAGCACTGGCTGCCAGGGAAAAGGAGGGGAGGTCATGGAAGACCCACGCCATAGCGGGGGTGGTGAATCTCAGCAGCGGGCTCATAACCTGGCTTGGATACAAGCGCACATTCATGGACGGGCTGGAGAACTTTGCAATCAACACTGTCATTACAGAAGCCCAGATATGGACCCAGCCCATGAAAGCGGCGAGGGATTATGAAAAATACTGTCAGACAGCAGGCACCGGCACGGAAACAATGACATCCCGGCGTGATGGTGAATGGAGCTGGAGCATCTGTCCCGGCGGATTCTATATTAAATACGTTTTCTGACAGCCTGAAACACAACCCGGTCAGCGACGAGCATCCTGATGAAGCGTGGGAAAAGCTACAGCGGTTCAATGCCTTTAAGGGTGAATACAATCTTCCGTTCACTCCGGCACCGCAATTACAGGTTGTTCTTCAGCGGGCAGAGCATCTCGCTGATTGGCACCTGGATGCAGAGGATTGCTTTGCCGTGGGTGGTCTACCGGATGACTGACTCCGAGGTGCTCCTCGGCGTTGTCAGTTTTGCCGGATCAATCCCGTCTTTCATCCTGGCCCCGTTCGCGGGAGTCCTTATAGACCGCTGGAGCCGCTACAGGGTAATGCTTGTGACACAGATAATCTCAATGATACAGGCGGGCGTGCTTGCCTGGCTAAGCCTTTCAGGCGGACTGGATATCTGGCACATAATAGTGCTGAGCCTGGTCCTTGGCATCATCAATACTTTCGATATGCCGGCACGTCACTCCTTTGTAATCAACATGGTCAACGGGAAGGAGGATATCGGCAATGCCATAGCCCTTAACTCGATGATGTTCAACGGAGCCAGGCTGATAGGTCCTTCCGTGGCCGGGATAGTACTGGCCACGGTGGGCGAAGGGGCATGTTTCCTGATAAATGCGGTGAGTTACGTATTTGTCATCGCATCACTGATGATGATGAATGTTACCGAGACCCGCGAAAAGAAAGAGAGGACCCCGATGTTCCGCGAATTGAAGGAAGGACTTGACTACACCTTCGGCTTTGCGCCCATCAAGCATATAATATTTCTCCTCGGCCTTGTCAGCTTCATGGGTGCATCATATACGGTACTCATGCCGGTTTACGCCAAGGAGGTGCTGGGAGGTGACTCTCACACTTACGGATTCCTTATGGGCATGGCTGGCGCCGGAGCACTTCTGGGGGCTATTTACCTGGCATCGCGGGATACCGTTTTGCGCCTTGGACGACTTATACCTGCAGCAGCCGCACTCCTGTCAGCAGGCCTGATTGCACTCGCGCTGACCTCATCATTTTTCATTTCATTGCTCCTGATATTCTTTACCGGGCTGGGAATGATGGCACATACCGCAGCCAGCAACACTATCCTGCAGACCATTGCCGACGAGGACAAGCGCGGAAGGGTGATGAGCTTTTATACCATGGCACTCATGGGTACCGCTCCGTTCGGGAGCCTCCTGGCCGGGTGGATGGCAAAGGTGCTGGGTACACCCTGGACAATATTGATCGGAGGCGCTGTCTGCCTGCTGGGAGCCCTGGTCTTTTACAGGCGCCTGCCAGAGCTCAAACGGCTGGTAAGACCTGTTTATGTCAGGATGGGCATACTGCCCGAAGTGGCGGAAGGAATACGTACAGCTTCCGAACCCGGATCAGGGGCCTGAAGCCCCGTTTCATACACCTCAGCACAAAACTGCCTTTTGGTTCCGTCGGTAGCAGACCACTTTCCGTCGGTAATATATGCCATCCGGTCTAAAAGATTTTTCCCGCCCCTGTACCCCATAATAGTTTTGTCTCATCATGTTTCACAAAATGAAAGGAATGAGAACAAAACAATTCATTACAGTGGCAGCGGCCCTGATCATTGCATGCGCTACCGTCACTGCCCAGACTAAGCAGTGGTCACTGACCGACTGCATTGGGTATGCACTGGAACAGAATATCCAGGTGAGGAAGGCCGGTGTGTCTGTCAGCCTTGGGGAACTTAACCTTCAGCAGGCGAAGGACAACATGCTTCCCTCACTCAGCGGATCGATGGGTGAAAACCTCGGATGGAGACTGGATGCAGGTGGCACGGATGAATCCTCATGGGTAGGATCATCGCGTACCACCGCCTCTTTAAGCAGCGGACTGACGCTCTTCAGTGGCTTC